>NZ_JBSFNN010000141.1:0-8863 GCF_053587115.1 Streptomyces sp. NPDC003697 | reverse complement strand
CCTCGTACTGGATGTACTCGGGCTTCCGGCCGGTGCGGCGAGAGGGCGTGCCGGGCGTCGCGACGGGGCGAACGTTGCCTGCCGCGGCACTAGCGCCGCGCCGGGTCCGGCCTTCCTCTTCCGGGGCCGCGGCGGCGGCGCTCGGCGTGCGGGACGGCTCCCGGCATTGCAGCGTGGTCTTGTGGTGAAGGTGCCTGCCCCCTCTCCACGCCGGGACTCGGACCGGCGGGGCTGGCTGCGCGGCGCCCCACCGCCCCGCTGGGTGCGGGTGCTGCCGCTCGCGCTGGTGACGGCGGTGGTCGTGGCGACGCTGGTCAGCCCCTCCCCGCTGGACGTCGGCTTCGTGCTGGGCGCCATCCCGCCCCTGGCGGTGCTCTCGTACGGGCCGCTGGCGACCGCGGTCCTCGGCTCCGTGTCGGTCGCGCTGCTGACCGTGCACGCCTTCCGGCTGGACCGGCCGGGCACGACGGACCTGCTGACCGTCTGCTTCGTCGCCGCGCTGAGCGTGTTCGTGTCGTTCGTGCGCAGCCGCCGCGACGCGCAGCTGGACCTGGAGCACACGGTGGCCGAGGCCGCACAGCGTGCCGTGGTCCCGCCGGTGGCCGACCACGTCGGCCCGGTGCGCTGCGCGGGCCTGTACCGGGCCGCGCAGCGCGGGACCCTGGTGGGCGGGGACTTCTTCGACGTGCGCCGGGGCCCCAGCGGTGTGCGGGCGGTCATGGGGGACGTGCAGGGGCACGGGCTGGCGGCGGTGTCCACCGTCGCCTCGCTGCTCGGGGCCTTCCGGGAGGCCGTGCTCGACCGTCCCGACCTGCCGGCGGTCGCTGCCGCCCTGGACCGCCGGCTGGTGGTGGATTCGGCGGAGGTACGGCACGCCGAGCTGTTCGCCACGGCCGTCCTGCTGGAGTTCTCCGACGACGCGCGGGCCGTGCGGATCGTGACCTGCGGCCATCCGCCGCCGGTGCTGCTGCGCGACGGGAAGGCGACGGAGATCGCGGTCCCGCCGTGGACGCCGCTGGGCCTCGGCCTGACCGACGGGCCGCCGCGGCGGCTCGGGGACACCCTGCTGCTGCGGGACGGGGACGTGCTGTTCCTGTCCTCCGACGGCGTCAGCGAGGCCCGGGACGCCGACGGCACCTTCTATCCGCTGCTCGAACGACTGCCGCGCTTCACCGGCCTGGCCCCCGCCGCTCTGGCCGAGCACGTGCTCTCGGACGTCCTGGCGCACTGCGGCACCGTCCGCGACGACGTGACGATGCTCGTCCTCACCCCCCGTCCGGCTGACGCGGGCGGTGCGTCCGCGACGGTCTCGGGGACGCACCGCCCGCGTCAGCCGACGTCCCACAGGAACCGGTGCGTGTGAATGGCGAAGTACGGGAACGACTGCACCTGCCGGACACCGTCGAGGGGACGGACCACATCGTTGACGAAGTCCAGCAGTTCCTTCGGTCCGGGGGTGACGACCTCGGCGAACAGATCGAAGCCGCCGGAGGTCAGCACGGAGTAGACGACTTCGGCGCGCCGGGCCAGCTCGTCGGCGACCGCCCGGGGGTCGCCGTCGACGCCGATGCCGAGCAGTGCCATGGCCTGCCCGCCCATCGCCATCGGGTCGGTGACGCCGACGACCTGGACGGCCCTGGAGTCCAGCAGCCGCTGGAGGCGCTGGCGCGCCGCCGACGCGGACAGGCCCACCCTGGGTCCAAGGTCCGCGTAGGCGATGCGCCCGTCCGTCTGCAGTTCGCGCAGGATGGCCCGGTCGATGTCGTCCACGTGCCTCGTTCTCCCTCTCCCGGCCGGTTCGCCCCAGCCTAACGGCGCCGTTCAGCCGGTCAGTTCGGCCAGGGCGGCGGCGAAGACCTCGGTGTGCGTGTCGACGTCCTCCTCGCTGGTTTCCGGGCACATCAGGGCCATGTTGTGGAAGGGGGTGAGCAGAATGCCCCGGTTGGCCAGGTAGAGGTGGAGGAAGTCCTCGAGCTCCGGGTCGGCGGCGGCCTCCGACTCCGTGCCGGTGCGCGGCGCGGGCGAGGTGAACCGGTACTCGGTGCGGGCGCCGAGCCGGCTGACCGACCAGGGCAGCGCGTGGGCGTCGATCCCGGCGCGCACCCCGGCCTCGAAGCGCTCGGACAGTTTCGCCATGTGCGCGAAGGCCTCGTCGGTGAGCACGTGCTCCAGCGTGGCCCGCACGGCGGCGACGGAGAGCGCGTTGCCCGCGAGGGTGCCGCCGACGCCACCCATGTCCACGAGGTCGAGGTCGTCGCGGCCGAGGAGCCGGTCGGCGAGGCCGGCGGACAGGCCGTAGGCGCCCGCGGGGATGCCGCCGCCGATGGCCTTGCCGATGGTCAGCAGGTCGGGCTCCAGGTCCCAGGCCGCGGTGCAGCCACCCGGTCCGGCGGAGAAGGTGTGCGTCTCGTCGTTGATGAGGAGGGCACCGTACCGCCGGGTCAGATCGCGGACACCGGCCAGGTAGCCGGGCTCGGGGAGCACGATGCCGATGTTGGTGAGGGCCGGCTCCATGAGGACCGCGGCGACGTCGCCGTGGACGAGCTCGCGCTCCAGCTGGACGAGGTCGTTGAACTCCGCGACGCGGCTGGTGAGGGTGACGTCGCAGGGGGCTCCGACGTTCCCGGCGCGGGCGGCGCCCCGGCCGTCGGGGCCGACGACGATGAGCGACTCGTCGACACTGCCGTGGTAGCAGTAGCTGTTGACCAGGATCTTCGGACGGCCGGTGACGGCGCGGGCCAGCCGGATCGCCCAGCGGTTGGCGTCGGTGGCGGTCAGCGAGAAGCTCCAGCGGGCGAGCCCGAAGCGGCGGGTGAGCTCCGCCCCGACCCACTCGGCGTCCTCGGTGGGGAGCATCGCCGTCGCTCCCCCGAGTTCGGCGTACCGGCGCCGCACCGCCTCGGCCACGGGTTCGGGCGAGTGGCCCGCCATGGCACCGGTGTCGCCGAGGCAGAAGTCGATGTACTCGTGCCCGTCGACGTCGGTGATCCTCGCCCCCCGCGCGGAGTCCAGGTAGCGGGGGAAGGCACCGGCCGTCTTGTTCATCCAGGTCATCGGCACCCGGCCGAAGAGGTGCTCGGCCCGGTCGTAGGCAGCCTTCGAGCGCGGGTTGTCCCGCTCGGCCGCGGCGGCCTCGCGGGCGAGCAGGTGGTGCAGGCGGGCGCGGTCCATGGCGGTTCCCTGTGATCGGCGACGGCGGAACGGCATGAGCCTACGGTCGAAAGAACTGCCCGAGCAAGGCTTGGCTTCAGAATCAGGTGTTGCGGCAATCGATTCGAGCGTCGTGGTGTCCGTTGCGGCCACGGTGTCCACCCGGCCGCCTTGTCGCGGCCCCTCCCCGGCCGTTCCATGGGAGGCATGCGTCCCTGTATCGCCGTGGCGGGTCCCGGGCGGGCCGGTCCCGAACTCGCGGCGCAGGCCCGGCAGGTCGGCGCCCTGCTCGCGGGGCGCGGCGCGCTCGTGGTCTGCGGAGGCCTCGGCGGCGTCATGGAGGCGTGCGCGGAGGGCGTGCGGTCGGCGGGCGGCACGGTCGTCGGACTGCTGCCGGGGCATGATCGCGGCGCCGGGAACCGCCACCTGAGCGTCACGGTGGCGACCGGGCTGGGTGAACTGCGCAACGGCGTCCTGGTGAACACGTGCGACGCGCTGATCGCGGTGGGCGGGGGCTGGGGCACGCTCAGCGAGATCGCCCTCGCCGTGCGGGCGGGCAAACCCGTCGCCCTGCTCGGCGGTTGGCCGCCGCCGTCCGGCACGTCCGCCGCGCCGGGCGGGCGCGGGCCGGTCGAGGTGGCCACACCGGCACAGGCCGTGGACGCCGTACTTCCCGCCGTCTGACGCCTTCGAACGGGGCCGCGGGGCCGACGCACGGTGGGAGTGGCCGGGCGAGGGCACATACATGCGCGGGACGGCACGGCCGGGACCCGCGCGGCACCGCACGCGCGGCACGGGTCCCAGAGCCGATCGCCGACCGGCACGGCAAGGGCACCGGTCCGCCGGCGGCACGGCCCGGCTGCCGTACGGGACCGCCAGGCCACGTCCCCGGTCGCCGTCGGCGGGCGGCCCCCGCTCACCGCCCGCCGGGTCGGACACCGGACGGCGCGGGCGGCAGCGCGGCCGGGACCCCCTCCGGGTGCCGGGCAGGCCCGCGGCCCGGGTTCGCGCGCGGACGGAGGCGCGACCGGTCCCCCGTTCCGGTCCCGCCTCCGCGCGCGGGGCCGCGGACTGCCCCTGCGGCGTGTCGCAAACTACGTGCCGCCGGCCGTCCTTGGGTATCGCGCCGATGCCCCTTCGGCCGCTCGGATGGCTCAACCGTGCACAGGTGAGTCCGTTATCGGGTTATTCGTGCCGCCCCAGGACAGGCTGGTTCAGGTCACCCACGGCCAGATGGGCCAGGACGACCTCGTACAGGTCGCTGCCGCCGGCGAGGAGCTGGCGTTCCAGTACGGGCTCCGCGCCGCGGACGTGTTCCCGGACGGTCTGCGCGTGGACGCCGAGCAGCTGCGCCGCGCGTTCGGCGTTGCCGCCGACGGAGAGCCAGATGCGCAGCGTGCCGCGCAGGTCCCGCGCGTCCGCCGCCAGGCGCCCGAGCAGTTCGGTGGCCCAGGTACGCAGAGCCGTGCTGGTGAGCAGGTCGCCGAAGCGCGCGGCGCCGGACGGCGGTTCGTCCCGGTCCCCCTCCTCGCCGGCCGGATCGTGGCCCGGGCCGGCCTGGGCATTCAGGGCGAGGTGGACGGCGGCCCGGACGGTGAGGTGGGAGAAGTCCGTGCCGAGCAGTCGCTCCGCGCGCTCCATCCGGGCGCGCACGGTGTTGCGGCTGACGCCCATGACCTTCGCCGTGTTCACGGCGGTGAACTCCAGGCCCAGCCGGGTGGTGGCGACCACCTCGGCGCGCGTGTGGTGGGGCAGGACGTCCAGCGGCCGCAGCAGACGGGCGGACCAGGCGCGCAGCGCGCGGGGGTCCATGAGGCGTTCGGGGTGGGTGCGCTCGGCGTAGACGGCGGCGCCGTCGGGACGGAAGCGAGCGACGGCGAGGGCGCTGACGGCCTGCCCGTAGGCGGTGGCCGTCCGGGCGAGAGTGTGCCGGGTGCTGCCGCCGAGGAACGTCTGCGGGCGCCGGCCGACGAGTGAGCGCAGCGCGCGGCCGGAATCCTCGACCGGGGCGACCACGATGACGTGTCGGTCCACGGCCGGGCAGAGCACCACCAGGGCCTGACCGTTCGTGGCGTCCAGGCAGTCCGTGGCCAGCCGGCCGCGTTCCTCAGGGTGCGTTTCCACGACGTAGACGCAGGCCGTCTCGGTGTCGAGCAGGCCGGGCCACAGGCCCGTGGCGACGCGCCGGGCCGCGACGGTGTCCTCGACCATCAGCAGTTGCAGGATGGCCAGCCGCAGCGCGGTGGCAGCCCGTTCGAGCCGTCGTCCGGCGGCGGTCGTCTCGTGGGCGCGCAGAAGCAGTTCGACCACTGCGGCGGTGTGGGTGACCATGTCGGCGGTCTGCGGGTCGAAGGGGGTGGCCCGGTCGACCGCCAGCACGCCCGCCGGCCGCTGGTGCGCGGGCGCCACGCGCACGAGGCGCAGATGACGTCCCCCGTCCTCCAGCGCCGCCGAGGCGATCCGGCCGTCGGTCACGTCGGCGAGCAGTGCCTCGTCCACGGGGACCGGCTGTCCGGCGAGGACGGCCCCCAGGCCGTCCCGGAGGCAGACGGTGCCGTTCACGGCGTCGGCCAGCCAGGCCACCACCTTGCGCACGTCGCGCCCGGCCGGCCGCAGTTGGGCGAGGAGTTCCCTCGCCCATGCCGAACGGGATCCGGCGTGCCGCGCACCCGCCCTGATCGCTTCGTCCTCGCGGCCGTCCATCCCGGCCCACTCCCCGCCTCACATCGGCCCCGCGTACCGGTCGGGGACGTTACCAGGGCGCTTGCGTGTACCCGGCTGCCGGGCGCGGGCCGCGCGCTGCTGGAGACCGACGGAAAAGGCGGCTCCGCCGAAGGTCACGGGGGGAGTGACGGTCGGCGAAGCCGCGGGGCTCGGGCCGGGGGGAGGTCCCGAGCGGTTCTTCCGTCTGCTGCCCCCGATACCGCGGTGTATTCGCCGGTGTTCGCGGATCCGCACCGTACCGGGCGGAAGCGCGCCGGCGATGTGGGGCCGCAGGGGAAACGCCCGCGATGCCGGGCCGCGGAGGCGCAGCCTGCGGGGCCTGCCCGGGCAGGGGCGGGCGGGACCCTCTTCAGTCCGCCGCGGCGCTCGGTGTGCGCGTGACGCCATCCCGGCGCAAGCCGGCGGCCACGCGGACGGCGCCGCCGAGGCAGCGGACGCACGACCACCGCGGGGCGCGCGCACCCCGTTGATGCCCGCGTGACCAGCACAACCGCGCGCACCTCGATCGTGGCCGCGAGGGCGCTTTCCGCGCAGCCATGTCGAACAGCCGTGTCCCAGGGGCACAGGCCCCGCGGGCACCACCGGACCCGCACGAACGGCCGGCTCCGGCCGGGCGTTCGTGCGGGTCCGGCGCGGCATCCGGACGGACCCACCTGCGGCGGCGTCACCGCCGCACGGCATAAGCTCGGCGGATGGCGAAGTACTTCGACGTGCACCCCGACAATCCCCAGCCGCGCGCCATCAGCCAGGTGGCCGCGAGCGTGCGGGACGGCGCGCTGATCGCGTATCCGACCGACTCCTGCTACGCCCTCGGCTGCCGGCTGGGCAGCCGGGACGGCATCGAGCGGATCCGGGCCATCCGCCGTCTCGACGACCGGCACCACTTCACCCTGGTCTGCCAGGACTTCGCCCAGCTGGGCCAGTTCGTCAGAGTCGACAACGACGTCTTCCGGGCGATCAAGGCGTCCACGCCCGGCAGCTACACCTTCATCCTCCCGGCGACGAGGGAGGTGCCGCGCAGGCTGATGCACCCGAAGAAGAAGACCGTCGGGGTGCGCATCCCCGATCATGTCGTCGCCCAGGCCCTGCTGACCGAGCTCGGTGAGCCGCTGCTGTCCAGCACGCTGCTGCTGCCGGACGAGGAGGAGCCGATGACCCAGGGGTGGGAGATCAAGGACCGGCTCGACCACGTGCTGGACGCGGTGGTCGACTCCGGCGACTGCGGCACGGAGCCGACCACGGTGATCGACTTCTCCGGCGGCGAGGCGGAGATCGTGCGGCGCGGCGCGGGCGACGTGTCCCGCTTCGAGTAGACCTCGGGTCCGTCGGGAGGGCGGGACCGCCGGTCAGGTGCGTGTCCGCACCACAGGCGGGAACCGACGGCCGGGTCCGAGGCCGAACAGCGGGTGGGACCGCCGGCCGGCCGCGCACCGGACGCAGGCGAGGCGCGGGCGGGGACCGCCGGCCGGACGCGCGCCGGACGCGGCTGCGTCCGTGACCGTCCTGTGCGGCGCGAACGCCGCCACCACGGCGGACCTCCCGCGAGCCCCGCGAGCCCCGCGAACTCCGGCGCGCCTGTGCGCCTGTGCGCACTTCTCCGCGGTTCACCGTCGGCGAGGCGCATCCAACTCATTGACATGCGCGCGCCGTAGCGGAACGCTGAGAGCGCTCTCAGAGGTACGCACCAATGCCGTACCTTCCCCCCACGGAGGTGGAGCGTGCTCGCACGACTCAGGACTCTCGCGGCGACCGCGGCCACCGCGCTCGCCGGTACGCTGCTCGGGCTCGCCGCCCCGGCACCGGCCGACGCCGCGGTGCCCGCGACGATTCCCCTGACGGTGACCAACAACTCCGGCCGCGGTGAACCGCTGTACATCTACGACATCGGCACCTCGCTGACGACGGGTCAGCAGGGCTGGGCCGACGCGAACGGCGTCTTCCACGCCTGGCCGGGGGGCGGCAATCCGCCGACACCGGCTCCCGACGCCTCGATCGCCGGGCCGGCCGCCGGCCGGTCGCAGACCATACAGATCCCCAAGTTCTCGGGCCGGATCTACTTCTCGTACGGGCAGAAGCTGGTGTTCAAACTGACCACCGGCGGACTCGTGCAGCCGGCGGTGCAGAACCCCGGCGATCCCAACCGCGACATCCTGTTCAACTGGTCCGAGTACACGCTCAACGACTCCGGGCTGTGGCTCAACAGCACCCAGGTCGACATGTTCTCGGCGCCGTACACGGTCGGTGTCCAGCGGGCCGACGGCAGTACCGCGAGCACCGGCCGTCTGAAGCCCGGCGGGTACAGCGCCGTCCTCAACGGGCTGCGCGCGCAGCCGGGCGGCTGGGGCGGGCTGATCCAGACGCGTTCCGACGGCACCGTTCTGCGAGCGCTCTCACCGGGACACGGCCTGGAGTCCGGCGCGCTGCCGAGCGGCGTCATGGACGACTACGTCAACCGGGTCTGGCAGAAGTACGCCACGTCGACGCTCACCGTCACGCCCTTCGCCGACCGGCCGGCCACCGCCTACTACGGCCGGGTCTCGGGCAACGTCATGAACTTCACCGACGGCTCCGGCACCGTCGTCACCAGTTTCCAGAAGCCGGACGCGGACAGCGTGTTCGGCTGCCACAAGCTGCTGGACGCGCCGAACGACGCCGTGCGGGGACCGATCTCGCGCACCCTGTGCGCCGGTCTCAACCGCTCGACGCTGCTGGTGAACTCCCAGCAGCCCGACACCACCACCGCGAACTTCTACCAGGACGCGGTGACCAACCACTACGCGCGGATCATCCACGCCCAGGCGGCCGACGGGAAGGCGTACGCCTTCGCCTTCGACGACGTGGGCGCCCAGGAGTCGCTGGTGCACGACGGCAGCCCGCGGCAGGCGTACCTCACGCTCGACCCGCTCAGCTGAACGGGCTCGGCGGCGGGCGGGCACCCGGCCCTGGTGGAGGCGGCCCGTGGACACCGCATCGACACCCTGCTGATCCG
>NZ_JBSFNN010000140.1:0-9402 GCF_053587115.1 Streptomyces sp. NPDC003697 | reverse complement strand
CGGCCGGCACCCCACTCCTACCCAACTGCCTCCGGTCGGCGGCCGCGTGGGCGGCCGTGCCCCGGGCCGGCGCCGTACGGGGATCAGGCCCCGGCGCTCTGCGCCAGCTCCTCCCACTCCTCGTCCGTGAGCGTGATCTCGGCCGCCGCCACGTTCTCCTCCAGGTGGGCGACACTGGACGTGCCCGGGATGGGCAGCATCACGGGGGAGCGGCGCAGCAGCCACGCCAGCGCGAGCTGCGAGGGGCTGGCGTCGTGCTTGCCGGCGGCACTGTCCAGGGGGCCGCCCGGGCGTGCGAGTTCACCGGTGGCCATCGGGAACCAGGGGATGAAGGCGATGTTCTCGCTCTCGGCGTAGTCGAGGACGTCCTCGGCGCTGCGGTCGGCGAGGTTGTACAGGTTCTGCACGGACACGACGTCCGCCAGCTCCCGGGCCTGCCGGATCTGCTCGACGGTCACCTCGGACAGTCCGATGTGCCGGATCTTGCCCTCCTGCTGGAGCAGCACCAGTTCACCGACCTGATCGGCGAGCGGCACCTTCGGATCGACGCGGTGCAGCTGGTACAGGTCGATGCGGTCCACGCCGAGATGACGAAGGCTCAGCTCGGTCTGCTGCCGCAGGTATTCGGGCCGGCCCACCGGGCGCCAGTCGTCCGGGCCGGACCGCGTGAGCCCGCCCTTGGTGGCGATGACAAGGTCGTCCGGGTAGGGGTGCAGTGCCTTGTGGATGAGCTGTTCGCTGACGAAGGGGCCGTAGGAGTCGGCGGTGTCGATGAAGTTCACGCCCAGCTCCACGGCGCGCCGCAGCACCCGCACGGCCTCGTCGGGGTCCTTCGGCTCGCCCCACACGCCGGGGCCGGTCAGCTGCATGGCTCCGTACCCGAGCCGGTGGACCGGCAGGTCACCGCCGAGGTCGAAGGTGCCGGAGGCCTCGGCCGGACGGGCAGAGGAGGAGGTGCTCATGGTGTGTCCTTCACAAGGAGCGCTGCGTCGGGTCGTTCCGAGTGCCCGCGCGGCGCCGGACCAAGCGGATCGAGACGTTCTGTCGCAGTCGGGCCCGGCTGTGACGAGCGCGGCCGTCCGCGCGTGCCGCGGTGCCGCGCCGTCACGCCGTCCCGGGCCGGTGGCCCGCACCGCCGACCCGGCCGCGGGTCACCGCCCGGCCGGGCGGTGACGGACACCGGCGGGCGAAGTGCGGTTGTTCACCGGACGGAGCCCTCGAGGAACTCGGCCAGGGCTCTGCCCGGCCGGAAGGTGACGACGGCACCCTCGTCGCTGTGGAAGCTGCCGAAGCTGCCGCACACGACCGTCTCGCCGTTCCGGAGTGCCTCGGCGATCGTGCCCGGGTGCTCCACGGTGCCGAACACGGCGTCCAGCACCCGCTCGACGTCCTCCGCCGCCAGCCTCGCCGGCGGATCCTGTTCCGTGGCCTTGCCCGCGGTCGCCTCGACCAGCCGCGTTCTGTTCATGTGACGCACCCGTTCCCGATCGGCCGGCACACCGGATCGTGCACCTCCACCATCGTGGTCCGCCGGCCTGCCGGCCGCACCCGCAGCGGGTCAGATCCGGTGTCCCCGCGCCGCGAGCCACCGGTGGACGCTCTCCTTGTCCGCGGGCGTGATGTGGGCGGGGCCCCGGACGTCGGGCCCCTCGTCCTCGTTGAAGCCGGTGTCGGTGACCCGGGCCGTCACCCAGTGGGCCAGATCCTGCGCCGCCTCCGGCGACAGCGAACCCTGCTGCCAGCCCTCCTCGGCCCGCCGCGCGGCCTCGGCGTCGTTCCGGCGTGTCTCCTCCAGCCAGACCGGCACGAGCCGCTCGGCCACCTGCTGGTCGTCGGCGGGGGACGCGGACTGCTGGTCGTGATGCTGATCGTGTGCCATGCCGGGCCGGGTTTCCCGCCACGACAGCACGATGCGCCCGGATCGCGGGCGGGAACGGGACAGCGCCCGCACGACGGGAGCGGGAGGCGCCCGCCCGCTTCGCCGGGCCCGGGGGCGGCGCCGGCCCGGCGTGCGTCGAGGATCAGGGGCGCAGCACCAGCCGGACGGGGTCGCCTTCCTTCCCGTTCCAGCCGCTGGACCGCCTCGGCGGCCTCCGCCAGGGGGAGGACCCCGCTGACGGAGGCGCAGAAATCCAGCCGCCCGCAATCCAGCCGCCCGCCCTGGACCAGGCGCAGAAGCTTCGGCGCGCGCGACCTCCTTGGTGGGTGCGGCCGGTGACCCCCGCACGGTCGCAGCTCACCACGGTGCACGGTACCGACGCCCGGGACCAGGGGCGGCGCGGGCGTGCCCCGTCCGCGGCACGCAGCCGACACAGGGGCGCCCCGACTGCCCGGGGCAGTCGGGGCGCGCCGTGGCCGCTGTCAGAGAGTGCCACCGGCGTCCCCTGGCGCGATGCGTCCGCGCCATGCTCCGGACTCGTCTCCCCGCTCCTCGATGTACTGCTTGAAGCGCTTCATGTCTCCCTTGATGCGCCGGTCCATCACACCCAGCAGGTCACCGGTCTTCTCGGCCACGCCGCTGGGCTCGATGTCCATCACGAGTTCGACGCGCGTGTGCGTGTCGTCCACCCGCTCGAAGCGGACCATGCCCTTCTGCTGGGTTTCACCGCTGGTGGTGCGCCACGTGATGCGCTCGTCGGGGAGTTGGTCGACGATCTCGGTGTCGAACTCCCGCTTGACCCCGGAGATCTTCGTGACCCAGTGGGTGTGCCGGTCGTCCAGCTGCCTGATCTCCTCGACCCCATCCATGAAGTGGGGGAAGGACTCGAACTGCGTCCACTGGTTGTAGGCGGTGCGGACGGGGACCTCGACTTCCACCGTTTCCTTGACCGTGCTCATGTACGTGTGCCTCCAGTCTCGCTGATCGGCCGCGGCGGGCCGCCGGCCCGCCGCTCGGCATGATGCGCGAGTACCCGACGAGTGCGGCTTTACCACCCCGCGTCCCGGACGCGGGGCCGACGCACCCCGCCACACCGGCCGCGGCGGGGTGTTGCGGGGCCGGGGGATCGCTATGCGGACGCCGCTGTCCGGTTTCCGCTCTTGACGGTGCATCGGCCGCCCGTCACTATCCCAGGCACCCCACATCGATCGTGGACATGTCATGCGGTCCCTCCGGTGCGCTCCTGCGGGCCAACCGCGTGCCTCCACCTCGAACAGACGGAGCCCACATGAAGCACTCCGTTCGCCTCCCCGGCACCGCCGCGACCACCGTCGCCGTCGCCGCCGCCCTCCTCAGCGGCGGTGGTGCCACGGCGGGGGCGGCCCCGGCTCCCCGGACGGCGGCCGCCGCGCCCGACATCTCCCTGACCGACGTCAAGGCCCACCTGGCGCAGCTGCAGTCCGTCGCGACCGCCAACGGCGGCAACCGCGCGCACGGGCGCGCCGGTCACAAGGCCTCGGTCGACTACGTGAAGGCCAAGCTGGACGCCGCCGGATTCACCACCACCGTCCAGCAGTTCACCGCGTCGAGCCGCACCGGCTACAACCTCGTGGCCGACTGGCCCGGCGGCGACACCAGCCAGGTCCTCATGGCCGGCGCCCACCTCGACAGCGTCACGGCGGGCCCCGGCATCAACGACAACGGCTCCGGCTCGGCGGCGCTCCTGGAGACCGCGCTCGCCGTGCCCCGGACCGGCTACCGGCCCGTCAGGCACCTGCGGTTCGCCTGGTGGGGCGCGGAGGAGCTCGGCATGGTCGGCTCCCGCACCTACGTCGGCGGTCTGTCCGCCGCGAACCGTACGAAGATCAAGGGCTACCTCAACTTCGACATGATCGGCTCGCCCAACCCGGGCTACTTCGTCTACGACGACGACCCCGCCATCGAGCAGACGTTCAAGGACTACTACACCGGGCTCGGGATCGCGACGGAACGGGAGACCGAGGGCGACGGCCGCTCCGACCACGCGTCCTTCAAGAACGCGGGCATCCCGGTGGGCGGCGTCTTCAGCGGGGCGGACTACGTCAAGACCTCCGCACAGGCCGCGAAGTGGGGCGGGACGGCAGGCCTGGCCTTCGACCGCTGCTACCACTCGTCCTGCGACACGGTGTCCGACATCGACGACACCGCGCTGAACCGCAACGCGGACGCGGTGGCGTACGCGGTCTGGGCCCTGTCGTCGTAGAGCCCCGGCACTCCGCCCCCACGGGAGTGCCGGCGTGCCGGAGGGGGCCGTCCGTCCGACGCCGCGGACGGCCGGCCCCCTCGCGCTCGGTCAGCGCACCCGGGCCACGCCGGCGTAGATGCCGCTCTCCTCCGAGGGCAACTCCACGCCGGGCTGCGTCCACCGAGTGGCCGTCACCAGGCCGGGCGCGACCAGGTCCATGCCGTCGAAGAAGCGCTCGACCTCCGACCGCGTACGGAAGGCGAGTTGGATGCCGCCCCGGGCGTACTCGGCGGTGACCCGGGCGGCGAGTTCCGGGTACAGGTCCGACGCGGCGTGCGACAGCACCAGGTAGCTGCCGGACGGCAGCGTGGCGACCAGGTCGCGGACGATGCCGTGGGCGTCCTGCTCGTCGGGCACGAAGTGCATCAGCGCGATGAGCGACAGCGCCACCGGGCGGTCGAAGTCCAGCACCCTCCGGGCGTGCCGGACGATCCCCTCCGGCTGCCGCACGTCGGCCTGTATGTAGTCGGTGGTCCCCTCGGGGCGGCTGACCAGGAGCGCCTCCGCGTGGCGCAGGACGATCGGGTCGTTGTCCGTGTAGACGACCTTGGCCGACGGCACGACGTCCTGCACGATCTGGTGCAGGTTCGGCTCCGTGGGGATCCCCGTGCCGATGTCGAGGAACTGGTCGACGCCCTGCGCGGCGAGCCAGGCCGCCGCCCGGTGCATGAACTCCCGGTTCTGCCGCGCCGCGTCCTTCGCCTGGAGCGGCAACTGCGCGCCGACCGCCTCGTCGACCGGGTAGTTGTCCTTGCCGCCGAGCAGCCAGTCGTAGACCCGCGCGGGGTGGGCCCTGCTGGTGTCGATCGGGGGGTGGGGGGTGTCGGTCGTCATGGCAGTCTCCGTCGCACCGGTGAACAGCTCGCGCCGTTTTCCGGATCATCCTACGTCGGAGTCGATCTGCCGTGCAGTCAGGGGCAGTTGAGGCGATGACGGCCGAACTGGGCACGGGAGCGGTGCGGTCGACGCCTCACCGGCGCAGCGGTCCGCCGGAGCGGTGAGTTCACCCGCCCCGGCGCGGGGCGCGCCGGCGGGCGGTCCGTCCCTCCGCTCCCGCGGACCGCGCGGGGTCAGCCGAGGGTTCCGGTCCGGGCGGCCTGCCACAGGTCGACGCCGCCGTCGGTGGCGTACTTGTCGATCTCGGCGAGCTCCTCACCGGTGAAGGCCGGGTTCTGGAGCGCGGCGACGTTCTGCTCCAGCTGCTCCACGCGGGAGGCGCCGATGACGAGCGACGTGACGCGCTCGTCCCGCAGCGCCCAGGCCAGCGCCATCTGGGCCAGGGTCTGCCCGCGCCGGGCCGCGATGTCGTTCAGGGCCCGCAGCCTGCCGAGCATGTCGTCGGACAGCCAGCCGCTGTCGAACGACTTCCCCTGCGCGGCCCGCGAGTCCTCGGGGACGCCGTCCAGGTAACGTCCGGTCAGCAGGCCCTGGGCCAGGGCCGTGAAGCCGATGACCCCGAAGCCCTCCTCCTGCGCGGTGTCGAGCAGGCCCTCGGTCTCGATCCAGCGGTTGAGCATGCTGTACGACGGCTGGTGGATGAGCAGCGGGGTGCCCAGGTCACGGAGGATGGCGGCCGCCTCGCGGGACCGCTCGGCGTCGTAGGAGGAGATGCCGACGTACAGGGCCTTGCCCTGGCGGACGGCGGTGTCCAGCGCGCCCATCGTCTCCTCGAGCGGCGTGCTCGCGTCGAGCCGGTGCGAGTAGAAGATGTCCACGTAGTCCAGCCCCGTCCGGCGCAGAGACTGGTCCAGTGAGGCGAGCAGGTACTTCCGCGATCCGCCGCCCTGGCCGTAGGGGCCCGGCCACATGTCCCAGCCGGCCTTGGTCGAGACCACCAGCTCGTCCCGGTACGGCGCCAGGTCCTGCTTCATCAGGCGCCCGAAGTTGATCTCCGCGGAGCCGTAGGGCGGGCCGTAGTTGTTGGCGAGGTCGTGGTGGGTGATGCCGAGGTCGAAGGCGCGCAGGGCGATCTGGCGCTGGGTCTCGAACGGCTTGTCGTCGCCGAAGTTGTGCCAGTAGCCCAGCGACAGGACGGGAAGGTCGAGCCCCGAGCGCCCGGTCCGGCGGTAGCGCATGGTGCCGTTGTAGCGCTCAGGGTCTGCGACGTAGCTCATCAGGCGTTTCTCCGGGTGGTGCGAGGGCGTGCGGTGCTCCGGGGGGAGCGGAGGGACATGCCCACCCTGCTCCTGAGTCATCCCGAAGTCCAACCGTTCCCCCGCATGGCATTCAGCAGCACCGTCGCTGAATGCCGTCGCGGCCCGCTGCTTGCCCCGGACCTGAGTGCCAGCATCGATGTCAGTGCTGCCTGCGATCCTGCCCGCATGGATGAGCTGGAGTTCATGCGTGGCCGGGTCTACGGCGCCGACCACGACGACGCGGGGCCGCGGCCCGGGCGGTCGTACGTGGAACTGGTCGGCGGCCCCCTGGACGGCCTGCTCCTCGACGTCACCGACCGGTCCGAGGGAGAACTGCGCGGCGGGGTCGAGCTGCCCACCGAGATAGGGCGCTACGGTCCGGGCGGCCGCGCCCTGTACCGTCCGCGGGCCGACGGCGGACGCCGTTTCGACTGGCGTGGGGACGTGCCCTGACGGCAGGGGGGCGGCGGAAGGAGGCCGAGGTGAGCCGCGGGGCCACCGGGCCGCGGGGCCCCCGCCACCGGCGCTGTGGCGGACCGCGGCTCGGAACGGAGCCGGTACGAGCAGGTCTCGAGCACCGGTTCCGCCGCCGACCCACGAGCGGCGTGCATGGGTCGGCGTGCAGCGGGTACGGGATGCGGCGCGGATGGATGGGGAAACACGGGTGGCGCGGTCCTGGACCGCGCCACCTCCGCAACCGCGCCGCGGGCCGCCCGGTCGGGCCTCCGCCCCCCTCACTCGACGCGCCCCGGTCGGGCCTGGCGCACGCCCTCGGCGGGCCCGGTCGAGCCGCACCGCATCTCCTCGGCGCGGGCCGCGTCCCACTGGCACCGCACGCCGTCAGGGGCGCCGCCACCGCACCGCGGACGGCAGGCGGCCGCCGTCCGCATCCCGGCAGCCGTGCGCCCCTGCACTCCCCGGCCGCCGTCGAGCACCGGTGGCCGACGTCGTCGCGGCGGTCCGAGCCGGTGCCGCCCCACCGGAGTCCGTGCTGCGGTCGGTGAAGGGCGGGTGCGGCGACAGCACGGCGCCGGTCCGCCGATTCGGCCCGGGCCGACCCGCCGGACAGCGGACGCGTACACGCAGGCAGTCGCATTGAGCATCCGACGCGTCAGAAACGTCACTGTAGTTGACAGCGATTGCACGGCGCCCGAGGCGGGACGGGCCGGCTGCGTAATAGCGCGCGGTGGGTCGTGCCACAAGGCCCGTCACCCGAAGGTGTGGTGGAAGAGGGACGCGTGGTACCGGTGCGCGCGGCGCGGACGTAGCGTCACATGCCGGTCGCATGAAGCAACGGCTCCTGCGGGCCGGAACAGGGGAGAGGACGTGAACGGAGTGAGAGTGGAGACCGACTGGGCCGAGCGCGGAACGTGCCGGGTGGGCAATCCGGACGACCTGTTCGTCGAGGGGGCGGCGCAGCACCGGGCCAAGGCCGTGTGCACCGGCTGCCCGGTCCGCACCGAGTGCCTGGCCTACGCCCTGGACCAGCGGATCGAGCACGGTGTCTGGGGCGGCATGACCGAACGCGAACGCCGGGCCCTGCTGCGCCGGCGGCCGACCGTCACTTCCTGGCGGCGGCTGCTGGAGACGGCACGGACGGAGCACGAGAGCCACCGCGCCGCCGCCCTGGGTGTCGCCAACCGGCCGGTGAAGGCGGTCTGCTGAGAGCGGGACGGCCGATGCGGCGGCAGCCGTCCGGTCCGTCCCGTCCATGTGCCCACCGGTACACGGCCGGGTGTCCGTGCCCCGGCAGGAGGACCGTGAACGCCGGCTCGGGTCGGCAGGGGAAAGGGGAGGTGCGGGGAGCACCGGAAGAAGGAAGGGGTCGCGCCGCCGATGCGCGCGGAGGCTCACCGGTCCAGGCTCAGCGTGGCCGTGACCCGCTTGCCGCCGTCCAGCGCGGCGGCTTCGAGCCGGTCGCTGAGCGTGTTGACCAGGTGCAGTCCGTGACCTCCGATGCGCTGCGCCTCGGGCGCCTGTATGCGGGGCAGCTCGGGGGAGGTGTCCCAGACCGTGATGCTGAGGGTGCGGTCGCCGGGCGTGAGCCGCAGCTGCAGTCCGCTGGGCCCGGGAGCGTGCCGGATGGTGTTGGTGACGAGTTCGCTGACTATCAGCTGGGCGTCCTGGGCGACGCGCTGATCGCCGGTGTGGCCGGCCTGGAGCAGGAATGCCCGCACCGCGTGTCGGGCGTCCGCGATGCGCAGGGCGTCGGTGTCCCAGGCGGCGTTGTAGTGGAGGGTGGGAGTCGAGCCGGGAGGCCGCTCGGCCGCCGCCTGCTTCCTAAGCGGATGGGCCATGCTCAGTGCCTTTGCGTGTCAGAGGGGTGCTTGCGGTGGCCGTGACTACGGCCCGTGTCCTCGTTCTCGTGTCGGTTACCCGCTGTTGCATCAGTCATGGGGACGGCGGCCGCACTTCGCTCGGTCGCGCACGTCCGCCGTTCAGCCGGCGTCGGCCTCCAGTGCCGCGGCGCGCGAGTCGGTGATCGTGAAGTGCTCGTAGGTCCCCGTCAGCCGCAGCAGCCGCACGACGGACTCCTGCAGGGGTCCGAGGAGAATCAGGGAACGGCCGCTCGCCAGGTGCCGCTGCCGGGCGGCGATCAGGGCGTTGAGCAGACCGCTGTCGCCGAACGTCACGCCGGACAGATCCACGACCGTCACGGACGTGCCCGCTTCGTCGGCTTCGGCCCAGGCCGCCTCGAGCAGGTCGGACTCGGCGTAGTCCACGTCGCCGCGCACCGAGATCTCGAAGATCCGCTCGTGCTTCCTGACCTGCACGGTCGCTTCAGAGGCCCAGTTCATCGGGACATCTTCACACTTCCGGGCGCGGCCGATCCAGTCGTGTGATCCGGCCCTCGTACCCGGTGTCCAGTCGGCTCGCCGAAAACAGGGAGGTGTGTCACCCGTGCGGCGGGGTAGACGCAGCCCAACGTGTTCCGGCACCGGGCCGGTCACCAGGGAGGACGAACATGACCGCGACGGCGACGGCGAAGATCGACACGAGCACGGCGCAGTTGCCGGAGGTCGCCGATCCCTCGAAGGTGGCTCCGCGGGACGCGCGGGAGCTGAGCCGGGTGTTCTTCGATCAGCTGGCGGTGCTGGAGGAGG
>NZ_JBSFNN010000139.1:0-9592 GCF_053587115.1 Streptomyces sp. NPDC003697 | reverse complement strand
ACGGCCGCAGCGGCCGGGTGGCTGCCCCGCCGAGAGCACTGTGAACACGATGGGACACCTCGGCACGGCAGTGCCGCCCCGCCGCGGCCGGTGGTGCCCGGCGGTGCGGGAGCCGGACGGCCGGTGGTGCCGTTCCTCACCTGATGGGCCGGTGCACGTTCTCCCGCCGGCTCGGTCCGACGGGCGCGTCCGCGATCCAGGGGCCGTCGTCGGAGGGGTCGATGATGCCGTGTTCCAGCCACGTGTAGGCGCCGCCGAGGACGCCCTTGACCACCTTGCGGTCGAGGTCGTCGGTGTTGGTCCACAGCCGGTCGAAGAGTTCGGCCACGCGGATGCGGGCCTGGCGGCAGAAGGCGTCGGCGAGTTGGTAGGCCTCGCGTCCGTGGTCGCCCTGCTTGCGCAGGAGTTCGGCGCGGACGCAGGCGGCGCTCATCGCGAACAGTTCGGCGCCGATGTCGACGACGCGGCCGAGGAAGCCCTGCTTGGTCTCCATCCGGCCCTGCCAGCGGGACATGGCGTAGAAGGTCGAGCGGGCGAGCTTGCGGGCGTGGCGCTCGACGTACCGCAGGTGCGGGGACAGGTCGACGTGCCCGGCGGGGTGGAACTCGGCGTAGGAGTTCGGCAGCTGGCCGGGGCCGGTGACCAGTCTGGGCAGCCACTTGGCGTAGAAGACGCCGGCGTTCGCGCCCGCCCGGGCCTTGTCCTGGAGGCTCTTCTCGGGGTCGATGAGGTCGCCGGCGACCGAGAGGTGGGCGTCGACGGCCTCGCGGGCGATCAGCAGGTGCATGATCTCCGTGGAGCCCTCGAAGATGCGGTTGATGCGCAGGTCGCGCAGCATCTGCTCGGCGGGGACGGCGCGTTCGCCGCGGGCGGCGAGGGACTCGGCGGTCTCGAAGCCGCGGCCGCCGCGGATCTGGACCAGCTCGTCGGCCATGCGCCAGGCCATCTCGGAGCCGTAGAGCTTGGCGAGCGCGGCCTCGATCCGGATGTCGTTGCGGTTCTCGTCGGCCATCTGCGACGACAGGTCGAGGACGGCCTCCAGGGCGAAGGTCGTGGCGGCGATGAAGGCGATCTTCGAGCCGACGGCCTCGTGCAGGGCGACGGGCTTGCCCCACTGCTCGCGGGCCGCGGACCACTCGCGGGCGATCTTCAGGCACCACTTGCCGGCTCCGGCGCACATGGCGGGCAGCGACAGCCGGCCGGTGTTGAGGGTGGTGAGGGCGATCTTGAGGCCGGCGCCCTCCTCGCCGATGCGGTGGGAGGCCGGGACGCGGACCCGGTGGAAGCGGGTGACGCCGTTCTCGATGCCGCGCAGGCCCATGAAGGCGTTGCGGTTCTCGACGGTGACGCCCTCGGAGCCGGCCTCCACCACGAAGGCGGTGATGCCGCCCCTGTGGCCCTCGGACTTCGGCACCCGGGCCATGACGACGAGGAGGTCGGCGACCACCCCGTTGGTGGTCCACAGCTTGACGCCGTCGAGAACGTAGTCGTCCCCGTCCGGGACGGCGATGGTGGCCAGTCGCGCCGGGTCGGAGCCGACGTCGGGTTCGGTGAGCAGGAAGGCGGAGATGTCGGTGCGGGCGCAGCGCGGCAGGAACGTGTCCTTCTGCTCCTGGGTGCCGAACATCTTCAGCGGCTGCGGTACGCCGATCGACTGATGCGCGGACAGCAGGGCGCCGATCGCGGGGCTGGCCGAGCCGGCCAGGGCGAGGGCCTTGTTGTAGTAGACCTGGGTCAGGCCGAGGCCGCCGTACTTCGTGTCGATCTTCATGCCGAGCGCGCCGAGCTCCTTGAGCCCGGTGATGACGTCGTCCGGGATGCGCGCGTCGCGCTCGATCCGGGCGCCGTCGACCTTGGTCTCGCAGAAGTCGCGCAGTTTGGCGAGGAACTGCTCGCCGCGCTGCACCTCCTCGTCGGCCGGCAGTGGGTGGGGATGGATGAGGTCGAGCCGGAGGCGGCCGAGGAACAGCTCCTTGGCGAAGCTCGGTCTGCGCCAGTTCTGTTCCCGGGCGGCCTCCGCCACCTCACGCGCTTCGCGCTCGGTGACGGTGGGCTTGTTGGTCATCGGTGCGGACATGAGGCACACCTCGCCGCGAATAGGGTCCTTGAGGACGGTTCATTACTGACCGGTGCTACTGGATCGTATGTACCCGATGCCGGGCGGGCTCACCACCCCGCGCGTACGGTCGCGCGCAGTCCACCGTCTGTTTCGGCGTGGTTTCACCCGGCCTCGCCCGGCGTTGCCGTGAAGGCCAGTTGTCCACGTCTTCACCAGATTTCTGTGAATTCCTCGAAAACGCCAGTCGAGGCACACAGTTGTGTCATAGGGTCCTCGATCACTTGGGCACGTCCGTCCGGTGGGGAACGCGAGGGGCGGACGGGTCCGTGACGGCGACGTATGGCTGGGGGGCGCATGCGGGATGTCGGCGTGCCGGAATCTGCCGGGGAACCCGGGGCGGGAACGTCCCCGGACGTGGCGGCGACGGCCGGGGGGACGGCCGGATTGACGGGGCCGCCGGGGCCGCCGGCGGGCGAAACGGTTCACCGTACGGGGGCGGAGGCGGACGGTCCGGTGAGACCGGCGCCGGGCCGGGCGGGGCCGTCGGTGCGGACCCGGCCCGCGAGCCGGCCGCGGCAGGAGCAGCGGGCCCGGCGGGAGTCCCTGACCGGGCCGGAGACCCGGTCCCGGGCGGAGGTCCGCCCCCGCCCGGAGTACCGGCCCAGGGGCGGGCGTCCGGCGCGGTTACGGCCCTGCGGACACCTCTTGCCGCCGAAGGGCCGATCGGGTGACGGCAAGGCTCGCTGGTACCGGCCGCTCGCCGTCCTGGCCGACACCTGCGGCGTCGGCGTCCCGCTCGCGGCGGCTCTGGAGGCCGACGGTCAGGACGTGCCGCTGGTCGGCGGACTGGCCGGGGCCGGCATGTGGGCGGCCATCCGGGTGACGCGCCGCCGGTACTCCGCCCAGCGGCTCGGGGAGTCGTGGGGCGTGCTGGCCGCCCTGCGGGACTGGGTGCTGCTGGCCGGGATCCTCTCGCTCGTGCTGGTGCTGGTGGGCGTGCAGAACGGGCCGCGGCCCGCCCTCGCGCTGGCCGCGCTGGTCCCCGGCCTGGTCCTCACCGCGACGGTCGCGCCGCTGACGAGGCTGCACCTGAACCGGCAGCGGCACCAGGCACGGGCGGTGCGGCGGGCCCTGGTGGTGGGCGAGCCGGCCGCAGTGGACCAGGTCGTGGCCCGGCTCGCCTCCCGCACGGACCACGCGTACGTGGTGGTGGGCGTGCTGCCGGTCGGATCCCAGGCCGTGCAGTGCGGGATGCCGGCCGCGGGGCCGCTGCCCGCCGCGGCCGCGGACCGCGCGGGCGACGCGGACGCCGTGCTGCGGGCCGTCGCGGACTTCGGGGCGGACGTCGCCCTGGTGGTGCCGGGGACCCGGATGACCGGCGAGCGGCTGCGGCACGTGGCCTGGGCGCTGCACGGCGCCGGGCTGCAGCTGGCCGTGGTGCCGGGACTGGCGGAGGTGACGGAGGCGCGGGTGCGGCCCACCACGGCGGCCGGCCTGACCGTGCTCCAGGTGGCGCCGCCCGCGCAGCAGTCGGGACAGCCCTGGCTGAAATCGGTGCTGGACCGGCTGGGGGCGGCCGTGGGCCTGCTGGCGCTGGCGCCGGTCTTCGGCGTGCTGGCGCTGGCCGTGCGCTGCACCTCACCGGGGCCGGTGTTCCACCGGCAGACCCGCTGCGGGCTCGGCGGGACGCCGTTCACCATGTGGAAGTTCCGCTCGATGGTCGCCGACGCGGAGGCCCGCCGAGCCGAGCTCGCGCGCTCGGAGGCGAACCAGCACGACGGGCACATGTTCAAGATGCGCCGCGATCCGCGCGTCACCCCGCTCGGCGCCGTGCTGCGCCGGCTGTCCCTGGACGAGCTGCCGCAGCTCCTCAACGTCCTTCGCGGTGACATGTCCCTGATTGGCCCGCGGCCACCGCTGCCCGCCGAGGTGGCCCGCTACAGCCCGACCGAGCTGCGGCGCCTCGCCGTCAAGCCGGGCATGACCGGACTGTGGCAGGTCAGCGGGCGCTCGGACCTGTCGTGGGACGAGACGGTGGCGCTCGACCTCTGGTACGTCGACAACTGGTCGCTGGCCGCCGACGTGGAGATCATGACCCGCACCCTGCGCGCCGTCGTCGACGGCCGCGGGGCGTACTGATGCGCGCCGGCCCCGGGGCCCTGTCCGTGCGCCGGGCCCCGGGCGGCGCCACCTCAGCCGGACCGGTGCTCCAGCCACCACCGGTAGGTCGAGGCGATGCCGTCGCGCAGCGCGACGGCGGGCTTGAAGCCGAGCGCGGTCAGACGGGAGACGTCGAGCAGTTTGCGCGGCGTGCCGTCGGGTCTGCCCGTGTCCCAGACGATCTCGCCCTCGTAGCCCGTCACCTCCCGCACGATGCCGGCCAGTTCGCCGATCGGCAGGTCCTCGCCGCAGCCGATGTTGACCGGGCCGTCGCCGTCGTAGCGCTCCAGCAGCAGCACGCAGGCCGCGGCCACGTCGTCGACGTGCAGGAACTCCCGGCGCGGCGTGCCGGTGCCCCAGAGCACCACCTCGCTCGCGCCGGCCTCGCGAGCCTCGTGGAAGCGGCGGATCAGGGCGGGCAGCACGTGGGAGGTGGCCAGGTCGAAGTTGTCGCCGGGGCCGTAGAGGTTGGTGGGCATGGCGCTGATGTACGAGGCGCCGTACTGCCGGCGGTAGGACTGGATCTGGGTGATGCCGGCGATCTTGGCGATGGCGTAGGCCTCGTTGGTCGGCTCCAGCGGGCCGGTGAGCAGCGACTCCTCGCGGATCGGCTGCTCGGCGTGCTTGGGGTAGATGCAGGACGAGCCCAGGAACAGCAGCCGCGGCACGGCGGCGGTGTGCGCGCCGGCGATGACGCTCAGCTGAATCCGGAGGTTGTCCTCCAGGAACTGCACCGGGCGGGTGCTGTTGGCCATGATCCCGCCGACCCTGGCGGCGGCCAGCACGACGGCGTCCGGCCGGACGTCGCGCAGGAAGGCCTCGGTCCGTGCGGCGTCGCGCAGGTCGAGCTGCTCCCGGCCGCGGGTGATCACCTCGTGCCCGTCGGTTTCCAGCCGGCGGGCCACCGCGGACCCGACCAGGCCGCGGTGACCGGCGACGAACACGCGCGCAGGACGCGGGAGCAGCGGGGGCGTGGACTTGAGCGGAGCGTCAGCTGTCATGCGCGGATTGTGCCAGCGGCCGGCGCTCCCGGGGGACGTTCCGCAGGAAACCAGGTCAGAACACAGCAGGACTCACTGCGTCGCGCGGCCGACCGGTCGCGTCGAAGGGGGTAGTACATGGCCAAGTCGGCGCTCATCACCGGGGTGACCGGTCAGGACGGCTCGTATCTGGCGGAGCTGTTACTGGACAAGGGCTACATCGTGCACGGGCTGATCCGCCGTTCGTCGAGCTTCAACACCGAGCGGATCGACCACATCTACCAGGGCCCCGACCAGCCGGGACGGTCCTTCGTCCTGCACCACGCCGACCTGTCGGACGGGGTGGCGCTGGTGAACCTGCTGCGCGACCTGCGGCCCGACGAGGTGTACAACCTGGGTGCCCAGTCGCACGTCCGCGTCTCCTTCGACGCGCCGCTGTACACGGGCGACGTCACCGGGCTGAGCACGGTGCGGCTGCTGGAATCGGTGCGCGCCAGCGGCATCGAGACCCGGGTGTACCAGGCGTCGTCGTCGGAGATGTTCGGCGCGACACCTCCGCCGCAGAACGAGCGGACGCCGTTCCACCCGCGCAGCCCGTACGGCTGCGCGAAGGTGTTCGGCTACTGGACGACCGTCAACTACCGCGAGGCCTACGGCATGTTCGCGGTCAACGGCATCCTGTTCAACCACGAGTCGCCGCGCCGCGGTGAGACCTTCGTGACCAGGAAGATCACCCGTGCGGTCGCCCGTATCAAGGCCGGCCTGCAGAACCGTCTCCACCTGGGCAACCTCGACGCGGTACGCGACTGGGGGTACGCGCCGGAATACGTCGAGGCGATGTGGCGGATGCTCCAGCGCGACGAACCCGACGACTACGTGGTGGCCACCGGTGAGGCCGCGACCGTCCGCCAGTTCCTCGAGGTCGCCTTCTCCCACGTCGGCCTGGACTGGACCGAGTTCGTCCGCTACGACCCCAAGTACGAGCGGCCCAGCGAGGTCGACGCCCTGATCGGGGACGCCTCCAAGGCCGGGGAACTGCTCGGCTGGAAGCCCTCGGTGCGAGTGCGGGAACTCGCCCGGATCATGGTCGACGCCGACGTGGCCCGTCTGGAGAACGAGCTGGCGGGCACCGCCGTGCGGGTCGATCGGTGAGCGCCGCCCCCGCCGGGCCGCGGCGCGACCGCGCCGGCCGGCCGTGCCCGCCCTCCGTGCCGGACGGACGCCGCCGGGCCGGCGGTCACCGCCGCCGGACGGACGCCGGCCCCCTCTGATGCAGGTCCCCGCTCCGGCCGGGAGAGGGCCGGTCCCCTCCCCGGGCCGCCGCGGGCCCCACGACGCCCCCGCCCCAGGAACGCCCCCCACGCAGCGCACCAGGTACACCCGCTCGCACCGCTAGGAGACGTTATGCACGGCAGATCCACACTCCCCAGTCCGCCCAGGAGCAGGCCATCCCGACGGAGTCTCACCGCGCTCGCGCTCGCGTGCGCCGCTCCGCTGCTCTGCCTGCCGCTCACCGCCACCGACGCCGCCGCGCTCACCCCGCCGGTGGCACTGACCGCCGACGAGCTGCCGACCTGGCAGACGAACGGCGTCGTGTACGCCCTCGCCCAGTCCGGTGGCGTCGTGTTCGCCGGCGGCACCTTCTCCGCGATCAGGCCCGAGGGCGCCGCCGCGGGGGACGCCGCCGAGCAGCCGGCGGTGAACTTCGC
This sequence comes from Streptomyces sp. NPDC003697, assembly GCF_053587115.1. Lineage (NCBI taxonomy): Bacteria > Bacillati > Actinomycetota > Actinomycetes > Kitasatosporales > Streptomycetaceae > Streptomyces > Streptomyces sp. NPDC003697. The sequence goes on along the minus strand of NZ_JBSFNN010000139.1, from coordinate 2,684 downwards.
CGCGTTCGACGCGGCGACCGGCGCGCCCACCGGCTGCTCCCTGTCGTTCACGGTCGGCAGCGGCACCGCGACCGTGCGGGCGCTCACGGTGTCGCCGGACGGCAGGACGCTCTACGCCGGCGGTTACTTCGGCGCGGTCAACGGCGTCGGCGCCGGCAGCCTCGTCGCGATCGACATCGCCACCTGCACCCCGCGCACCGACTTCCGCCCCTCGGTGCCGGCCACCGTGCGGGCGCTGTCCGCGACCGGCTCCACGGTGTACTTCGGCGGCGACTTCACCAGCGTCAACGGCACGGCCCGGCAGCGGTTCGCCGCGGTGGACACCTCCGGCGGCCTGACCCCCTGGACCGCGAACGCGGACGCTCCGGGGCGGGCGGTCGAGGTCACCGCGGACGGCGCCCACGTCGCGGTCGGCGGCGACTTCTTCACCGTCAACGGCAGCAACTCGCACGCCCTCGCCGTCACCGACGCCACGACCGGCGCGGTGACCCGGGCGTATCCGCGGGGGTTCTTCCCCGACACCTCCGTCGTCAAGGACATCACCGCCGACGCCTCGGGCGTCTACACCGCCAACGAGGGCACCGGCGGCGGCGTGTTCGACGGGCGGACGGCCTTCGAGCCGGACACCTTCGCGCAGCGCTGGCGCGACACCTGCCTGGGCGCCACGCAGGCACTCCAGCTCTACAAGGGCCTCGTCTACAGCGCCTCGCACGCCCACGACTGCTCCTCGATGGGCGAGTACCCCGACGGCCAGCGCCGCCACCTGCTGGCCGAGTCCACGCACGATCCGAAGCTCGTGGGCTGGGCCCCCGACACCAACGACGGCATCGGCGAGGGCATCGGTCCCCGCGTGTTCACGCTCGCGCCGAAGAACGGCACCGACTACCTCTGGGTGGGCGGCGAGTTCACCACCGTCAACGGCGGCGCCCAGCAGTCGCTGGCCCGGGTCTCCTCCGGTCCGGACACCGGCGCGCCGACCGTGCCGCAGACCCGGGTGGAGAGCATCGAGCCGGGCCGGGTCGCCGTCCACTGGCGCTCCAGCTTCGACACCGACGACAGCCGGCTGACCTACCGCGTCTACAAGGACGGCGCGACGACACCGGCGTACGAGGTGTCCGCGGACTCGCTGCCCTGGTCGCGCCCCCAGCTGACCTGGACGGACACCTCCGTCGCGGCGGGCGAGACCCACTCGTACCGCGTCTCCGTCACCGACGGCACGAACACCTCCGCCAAGTCCGCCGCCCAGTCGGTGCAGGTCGCCTCGGCCGCGGACGCCTACGCCGCGGGCGTCCGCGGCGACGGCGCCTCGCTGTACTGGCGCTTCAACGAGCCCTCGGGCGCCTACGCGGCCGACAGCTCCAGCGCCGACGACAGCGGCGTCCACTGGAACGCGCCGACGCAGGCCGTGCCGGACGGGGCGGCCGGCTCCGGCGCCTCGGTCGGCTACACCGGCGCCCAGAACGAATGGACGTACACCGACAAGGCGCACAGCACACCGTCGGCGTACTCGCTGGAGCTGTGGTTCAAGACGACGACCACCACCGGCGGCAAGCTGATCGGGTACGGCAACCGGGTGCAGCTGGTGTCCACCACCTACGACAAGCACGTCTACATGACCAACGGCGGTCAGCTCGTGTTCGGTGTGCACCCCGGCTCGGTGCGGACGATCAGCACCCTCCAGTCGTACAACAACGGCGCCTGGCACCACATGGTCGCGACCCAGGGTGCCGACGGCATGAAGCTGTACGTCGACGGCTCCCTGCGCGCCTCCAACTTCCTCGTCACCGGCAGCCAGCAGTTCACCGGCTACTGGAGGGTCGGCGGCGACGCCGTGAGCGGCTGGACCAACGCGCCGTCGAGCCGCGGCTTCACCGGCCGGATCGACGAGGTCGCCGTCTACGGCAAGGTGCTGTCGGCCGGCCAGGTGCTCGCGCACTACCGGCGCGGGACGGGCGCCCAGTGAGGCGGGGTGCGCTGGTGGCGCTGGGCCTCGTGTCCCTGCTGACCGCGTGCGGCCGCCCGGACGGGGACGGCCGGCACCCGGAGGCGGCCGACGCCGCCCCGCGCCCGGCCGCGGCCGCCGCGGCTCCGGCCGCCGGCCCCGCCGCGACGGCGTCCGGAGCGGCGTCCGGGCCGGCGTCCCAAAGGGCGCCGTCCGGGCCGGCCGCGTCCCGGCCGGCGGCGGGCACCGGGCAGGGCCCGCGGGCCACCGTGCCCGACAGCCGGCTCACCCCGGCCACCGGGTCGTTCACGAGGAAGGAGAAGAAGTACCTGTCCGGACGGGTGCCCGCGGGCACCGATCCGGCGGCGATCCTGCAGGCCGGGCAGGACACCTGCGACCGGCTCGCCTACACGGCGAAGATCGACCGGGACGCGGCCGTCGGCGCGGTCGTCGCCGGCGACATCAAAGGGGCGGAGGCCGCCGTGGACGGCCTCTGCCCGGAGCTGAAGCCGCTGGTCGCGGCTGCCGAGGGCGGGTACGCGGACGGCACCCACACCGCTCCCGCGCCCGGCACCTACCGGGCCCTGACCCCGTCGCCGGACTGCTCCTGGTCCCTGGACGGCACGTCGGGCACCCGGCACACGATCACCGTGCGGAAGGGCACGAGGACCCTCACGTCCAGCGGGTGCTACGCCTGGGCCCGCACCTGACCCCCCGCCGTGGGGCCGCCGGGCGGCGGCCC
>NZ_JBSFNN010000138.1:0-9692 GCF_053587115.1 Streptomyces sp. NPDC003697 | reverse complement strand
CCCTCCCCCTACCCCCCTCTGTTCCTATCTCGGCCTGCCGCCCGCCCCCCCCACCGGACGAAGGGCCCCGGTCGACCGGGGCCCTTCGTCCGTTCGGGGGGCGGTTACGCCGACTTCTGCTCGCCCGGACCGCGGCCGCGGGCGTCACGCGGGATCAGGGTCGGGTTGACGTTGGAGTGCACGACGTCCGCCGTGATGACGACCCGGGCCACGTCCTTGCGGGACGGGACCTCGTACATCACCGACATCAGCACCTCCTCCATGATGGCGCGCAGGCCGCGGGCGCCGGTCTGGCGGAGGATGGCCTGGTCGGCGATGGCCTCCAGCGCCTCGCGCTCGAAGTCCAGCTCCACGCCGTCGAGTTCGAACAGCCGCTCGTACTGCTTGACCAGGGCGTTGCGCGGCTCGACGAGGATCTTCAGCAGGGCCTCGCGGTCGAGGTTGTGGACCGAGGTGATGACGGGCAGACGGCCGATGAACTCGGGGATCATGCCGAACTTGACCAGGTCCTCGGGCATGACGTCCTCGAACTGGTCCTTGGCCTCCAGCTCCCGCTTGGAGCGGATCGTCGCGCCGAAGCCGATGCCCTTGGCACCCGCGCGGCCCTCGATGATCTTCTCCAGGCCGGCGAAGGCACCGCCCACGATGAACAGCACGTTCGTCGTGTCGATCTGGATGAACTCCTGGTGCGGGTGCTTGCGGCCGCCCTGCGGCGGGACCGACGCCGTGGTCCCCTCCAGGATCTTCAGCAGGGCCTGCTGGACGCCCTCGCCGCTCACGTCACGGGTGATCGACGGGTTCTCGCTCTTGCGCGCGACCTTGTCGATCTCGTCGATGTAGATGATCCCGGTCTCGGCCTTCTTGACGTCGTAGTCGGCCGCCTGGATCAGCTTCAGCAGGATGTTCTCGACGTCCTCGCCGACGTAGCCCGCCTCCGTCAGCGCCGTGGCGTCGGCGATGGCGAACGGGACGTTGAGCATGCGGGCGAGGGTCTGGGCGAGCAGCGTCTTGCCCGAACCCGTGGGCCCGAGCAGCAGGATGTTCGACTTGGCGAGCTCGATGCCGTCGTCGCGGCCCTGGGCTCCGCCGTTCTCGCCAGCCTGGACCCGCTTGTAGTGGTTGTACACCGCGACGGACAGGGCCTTCTTCGCGGGCTCCTGGCCGACGACGTACCCGTCCAGGAACTCGTAGATCTCGCGGGGCTTGGGAAGCTCCTCCCAGCGCACCTCGCTGGTCTCCGCGAGTTCCTCCTCGATGATCTCGTTGCAGAGGTCGATGCACTCGTCGCAGATGTACACACCGGGCCCTGCGATGAGCTTCTTGACCTGCTTCTGGCTCTTGCCGCAGAACGAGCACTTGAGCAGATCGCCGCCGTCACCGATGCGTGCCACGGTGTGCTTCCCCTTCGCCTGGGAGACGCCTAGGTCCAGCGGCTCCTGGTGCTGCCTTATGTCCGACGGTACCTTGCCTGGACCCTCGTTCGGGCCCCCCTTGGCGCGGTTCACTGCGACGTACCGCTGACGCACCGTGCCAAGGAGCGGCAGACGATACCCCCAGGCTCCCGGTTTCCCGCGAGCCGGGGGCGCCCCCTCCCGCGTCAGCGGACGTCGGCGTTGTTCATCTTCCTGGTCGAGATGATCTGGTCGATGAGGCCGTACTCGAGCGACTCCTCCGCGGTGAGGATCTTGTCGCGCTCGATGTCCTCGCGGATCTTCTCGATCGGCGTGTTGGAGTGCCGGGCCAGCATCTCCTCCAGCTGCGAGCGCATCCGCAGGATCTCGTTGGCGGCGATCTCCAGGTCGGAGACCTGACCGCGGCCCGTCTCACTGTAGGGCTGGTGGATCAGCACGCGCGCGTTGGGCAGGGCCATGCGCTTGCCCTTGGTGCCGGCGGCCAGCAGCACCGCCGCGGCCGAGGCGGCCTGGCCCATGCACACCGTCTGGATGTCCGGCTTGACGAACTGCATCGTGTCGTAGATCGCCGTCAGCGCGGTGAAGGAGCCGCCGGGGCTGTTGATGTAGACCGAGATGTCACGGTCGGGGTCCATCGACTCCAGGCACAGCAGCTGCGCCATCACGTCGTTGGCGGAGGCGTCGTCGATCTGGACGCCGAGGAAGATCACACGCTCCTCGAAGAGCTTCGCGTACGGGTCGTACTCGCGGATGCCCTGGGAGGTGCGCTCCACGAAGCGCGGGATCACATAGCGGGATTCGGCCGAGGGGCCGGTGTACTCGGCGCGGGTGCGGTCGTAGAGGCCGCTGCCGGGGAAGTCGTTCACGGTGTCTCCTGGAAAAAGGCTGGGCGGTCGGCTGGGGGGCTTGCTGGGCTGCGCCGGCCCCACCGCGGGGTCCCGGCCGCCCGCAGGGGCCGTCAGGCGCCTCTGCGGGGCTTCGGGCGGCCCGGTGCGGCGGCGGGGCTCCACAGGGGCCGCCGGGGCCTCGTGCGAGCGCACGGGGCCGTGTGGGCCCCGGGAGCGGCTCAGGCCCCGGTGCCGCCACCGCCCGGCATGCCGGCGGCCGTGGGGATCACGTCGTCGATGAGGCCGTACTCCTTGGCCTCGTGGGCGTCGAACCAGCGGTCGCGGTCCGAGTCCCGGGTGATCTGCTCGACCGACTGCCCGGTGTGGAAGGCGGTGAGCTCTGCCATGCGCTTCTTGGTGTGCAGCAGCCGCTCGGCGTGGATCTTGATGTCCGAGGCCGAGCCGGCCAGGCCGGCGGAGGGCTGGTGGATCAGGATCTCGGCGTTCGGCAGCGCGAAGCGCTTGCCGCGGGTGCCCGCGCTGAGCAGGAACTGGCCCATCGAGGCCGCGAGGCCCATGGCGATGGTCACCACGTCGTTCTTGATGAACTGCATGGTGTCGTAGATCGCCATGCCCGCCGTGATCGAACCGCCGGGGCTGTTGATGTACAGGTAGATGTCCTTGTCCGGGTCGGCGGCAAGGAGCAGCAGCTGTGCGGTGATCTTGTTCGCGATGTCGTCGTCGACCGGCTGGCCGAGGAAGATGATCCGCTCGTTGAGCAGCCGGTTGTAGACCTGGTCGCCGAGGCCACCACCGATGGAAGGCTCGCCGGCGGCGGAGGGCATCAGATTCGTCACGTATCCACCTGCTCGTCTTACGACGGCGCCGGGCCGTCTCACGTGTTCTGCCGGGGCGTGGGACCCCGGTGCGCCACCGTGCGGGGCGGCTTCGGGGACTCCCCTGCCCTCGTATTCATGGACCCTAACGCGCGGGTCCCTTCGGGGAATCCCGCAGACGGGGCTGTTCGCTGTCAGCGCAGGTCGGTGGATTTCCGGCGCTGCTCAGCGCGTCGCGCGCCGCGCCCCGGCGCGGGGGCGCCGGGGTGTCGCCGGCAGCACGGCGGCCACGGACCGTGGGCCGCCGGTCACACGGCTTTCCGCGTCCGGCGGGAGGTGTCGGCCGTGTGCCGCGACGGGCCCCGGGCGTCGCACGCCCGGGGCCCGTCGTCGCTGCGTCGCAGACGATCCGCGGGGATCAGCCCTCGGACTTCTCCTCGCCCTCGGTCCCGGCGGCGTCGGCGGACTCGGCGGACTCGTTCGCGGCGGCGTCGGCGGACTCGTTCCCGGCACCCTCGGCGGCCTCGTCGAGCTCCTCCTCGTCGCTCAGGTCGACGACCTCGCCGTTGGTGTCCTTGACCGTGGCGGCCTCGACCACGACGGCCAGGGCCTTGCCGCGGGCGACCTCTCCGACCAGGAGCGGAACCTGGTTCTGCTGGACGACCGCCTGGGCGAACTGGTCGGGCGACATGCCGGAGGAGGCGGCGCGCCGCATGAGGTGCTCGGTGAGCTCCTCCTGGTTGACGTTGACCTGCTCCTTGCTGACGAGCTCGTCCAGCACGAACTGGGTCTTGATGCCCTTGACCGCGGCCTCGCGGGTCTCGGTGTCGAACTCCTCGGCGGTCTTGCCCTGGATCTCCAGGTACTTGTCGAGGGTCAGGCCCATCTGCCCGAGCTGGTGGTGCTCGAGGTTGTGCTTGCGGGTGTTGATCTCGTCCTCGAGCAGCTTCTCGGGGACCGGGACCTCGACCAGCTCGAGCAGCTTGTCCAGGACGCGCTCCTGCGCCTGCGTGGCCTGGTCGTACTGCTTCATGTTCTCCAGGCGCTTGCGGCTGTCCGCACGCAGCTCCTCGAGGGTGTCGAACTCGGAGGCGAGCTGCGCGAACTCGTCGTCCAGCTCAGGCAGTTCACGCTTGGCGACCTGGCTGACCCGGACGGTGACCTCGGCCTCCCGGCCGGCCGCCGAGCCGCCCTTCAGCTCGGAGGTGAAGGTGGCCTCCTCGCCGGCGGACAGGCCCTTCACGGCGTCGTCGATGCCGTCCAGCAGCTCGCCGGAGCCGATGGTGTACGAGACGTCGCCGGCGACGCCGTCCTCGAGGACCTCGCCGTCGACCTTGGCCTCCAGGTCGACCGTGACGACGTCGCCGTCCTCGGCGGCGCGCTCGACGGGGGTCGTCGACGCGAAGCGCTCGCGCAGCTGCTCGACCGCCTCCTCGACGTCCTCGTCGGTCACCTCGACGGCGTCGACCTCGACCTCGATGCCGGAGAAGTCCGGGATCTCGATGGCCGGGCGGATGTCGACCTCGGCGGTGAAGTTCAGCGTCTCGCCGTCCTTCAGGTCCGTGATGTCGACCTCGGGCTGGCCGAGCACGTTGAGCTCGGCGTCGTTGACCGCCTCGGTGTAGAACTTCGGAAGCGCGTCGTTGACCGCCTCCTCCAGGACCGCACCGCGGCCGAACCGCTGGTCGATGACGCGGGCCGGGATCTTGCCCTTGCGGAAGCCCTTCACCGTGACCTGCTGGTTGATCTTCTTGTACGCCGCGTCGAGGCTGTCCTTGAGCTCCTCGAAGGGCACCTCGACAGTGAGCCGAACCCGGGTCGGGTTCAGGGTCTCCACGGCGCTCTTCACGGTTCGGTCTCCTTGTGGCTGACTTCTTGGTTTCTGCCGGAGCCTGACAGGTCCGGCGGATTCGCCGCCCGGAGGGGTTCGTAGGCCGGTGGGCCGGACACACGGGCGCGCAGTCTGCATAGTAGCCGCAGCCGCTCTGCGTCCCAAAAGGCGATCGCGGGGGTGGTCGCCGAAAGGGATCGGCGGGTGGTCGGGGTGGCGGGATTTGAACCCACGGCCTTCCGCTCCCAAAGCGGACGCGCTACCAAGCTGCGCCACACCCCGTCTGGTGCGACACGTAGGGTACATGGCCGGAGGCGGTCCGGCCTCCGGCTTCACCGGGGGCACTCCGACGCACGAAGGGGTGTGCGGCGACGGCGTGCGACCCGCTACGATGCCTGGTGTGCCGCGGTCACCGACTCGCGGCGCCTTGTGTGCGGGCGTAGCTCAATGGTAGAGCCCCAGTCTTCCAAACTGGCTACGCGGGTTCGATTCCCGTCGCCCGCTCCATACGGCTCGGGGCCGGGCCGGAGGTTGTTTCCTCCGGCCCGGCCCCGAGTGTTTTCCAGAAGCGGCGACCGGTCCGCCGTGCCCCCGTGTGCCCGGTGCGGTTCCGCCGGCTCGGCCGGCAGGGGTCACCGGTGCTCCCGCAGCAGCGCGAGCCGACGTCTGTACTCGTCGTCGTCGATCTCCCCGCGCGCGAATCGCTCGGCGAGCAGGTTCTCGGCCCGCCGGTCCTGCCACCCGCCTTCGCCGGACGGTGGCGGCGCGCCGGGCTGTCGCTGGTGGGGCGAACCGGTGAGGTGGCGCACCAGGGCGATCAGGCCGACAAGCAGGACGGCCAGGAACAGCACCGTGAAGAGCGGCATGATGAGGAACCATCCGCTCCAGCCCCCTCGGCCGCCGTACCACATCATGCCGATCACTTCCCCAGGCCGACTACTGCGTCAAGGCCAGCATGAATCAGCGGGGCCTCGCGCACGCCGGGCCGAAGTTCCCGGCCGGAGGGCCGGAGGACCCAACGCCGTCCCCGGATCGGCCCTGGTTCCTCCGGAGCAGCGGAGCGGGGCGGCCACGGGGATCCGGCAGGCGGGGTACGGGCGCGTCCTCCGAGGCCGGTCGCGCTCTCAAGGCGGACGGCGGGTTGGCCGCCGGCAGCGGCATCACTGTGCGTACTCACTCGAACGGGTGACGTGAAGGGGCAGGGATGCACGGGTGCGGCTGGCATGAGGAGGGGACGCCTGCACCCGAGGGCGCCCCGATGGGAGGACGTATGTTCCGCCACTCGATGCGCACGCTTCTGGTCGGCCTGTGCGCACTGACCACCGCGTCCCAGGCCGCCACGGCCGTGGCCCTCACCCACCCGGCTGATCAGGACCGGGCGACACGCGCCACGGTCCGGGCTCTGCACACGCAGACCCTCCCCGACCTGGCCACCGCCATGAAGGGCGAGGCCTACGCGCACGCCTTGTACGGCCTCTTCGCCGCCCAGGCCGACGGGCAGGGCCAGCCGGCGGCCGGCGGCAAGATCGACGACAAGGCCGACCCGGCCGTCGGTCAGCTCTTCCGCGCCACGGCACGGACCGAGATGGACGAGCACCTGCGCGAGGCCGCCGCCCTGGCCGGCGCCGTCGGCACGAACGCGGCCAACCTGCGCCAGTCCATCAACGGCGAAACCTACGAGCACCAGGTCATGTACCGCGGCTTCGCCGAACAGGCCCGCAAGGACGGAGACGTCGAGGCCGCCGATCTGTTCACCGAGATCGCCTCGGACGAGGGCCGCCACCGCGACGCCTACCGCACCGCGCTCACCGCCCTGACCACCGGCCACGGCTCCGTCCCGGCACCACCGACGGCGAAGACGGTGCCGGTGCCCGCCGGACCGCCGAAGGTCAAGGCCGCCCGCACCAGGGCCAACCTCGACACCGCCATGCACGGCGAGGCCCTCGCCCACGCCAAGTACATGCTCTACGCCGCCCGCGCCCGGCAGACCGGCAACGCGGCCCTGGCCCGCCTGTTCGAGGGCACCGCCGGAGTCGAGCTGCACGAGCACTTCGCCGGCGAAGCCGCTCTGGGCGGCCTGGTCCGCACGACGAAGACGAACCTGCGCACCGCCCTCACCGGCGAGCGCACCGAGGCGACCACCCGGTACCCGGGCTTCGCCGAGCGGGCCGCCGCCGTCGGCGACACCGCCGCCGCCCGCTACTTCCGGGACACGGCAGCCGACGAGGCCAAGCATGCGGCCGCGTTCCAGCAGGCACTCAACCGGCTGAGCTGACGCTCGGTCGAGCCGCGAGACCGGCCGGACCCGGAAGGCGAGGTGTCCGGCCGGTCGACGCGTCGCAGGGGCCGGCCGGACCGCGCTCGCGGGCCCTGCGGGCGGGAGCCGGTGACACGGGCCGGAGTCAGCCGGGCCCGGGGCGGCGGTGGGATCGCCGGGGCGGTGGTGCGTGTGCCGGGGCCGCGGGTAAGCCGTGACCGGTCGTCTCGCCCGCAGCTTCTTCGGGCCGGGGGGCCGCCGCCCGCTGGGCGGACGGCCGGGGGCCCTGTATGGCCGAGGTCGGTCAGGAAGCTGATCGCCGGGTCACCGAGGCGGGTCAGAAGCTGATCGAGTTGATGGTGTCGGCTATCGAGTTCATGAACCGCTCGATGGACGGCGCCATGCCGGTCGACGCGAGGAAGAAGCCGAACAGCACGGCGACGATGGCCGGCCCGGCCTTGATCGACCCGCCCCGGAGCAACACCACCAGGATGATCGCCAACAGCAGCACCACAGACAGTGAAATGGCCACAACTGATCACACCCTCGGTCGGTCCGCTCTCCGGCCCGGGGACGCCAACCCCGCACCCCCGCCAGAACCATCGTGCCACCAAGGCGGCCCGCTTATGCGGCGAGTGACGCATCATCAGCCCCCGGCGTCCCCGCGAGCCCTCCCCGACGGGCCGGCGCACCCCTCCCGCCGCGGCTCCCACGGCCAATTCGCAGGGCATTCGCACAGGAAATCGGCAGGCATCGTTTCCATGTCCACACACGGCGTTCGCAGATGACTCGCGCTGTTACGACGGACACACCGTGATGCGCCCATCATTCGGGAAGAATCGGGATATGGAGGGTGCCCCGGATCGCCCGGGCGGCGCCGCCGCCGTGCCCGCCGTCACCGACTGGAACATGTCTGCTCCGTCAATTCCCGGGCATGCGCAGCGAATACGCAGAACGACGTCGGGAGTTTTACGGATTCCCGCGGCCGACGCTAGGGTGCCTCAGATGTTCCACGCTGCCTCGTCCCCCGGCCAGAACAGAACACCGCTCCCTCAGGCCCGTCCGTCGGCGCCGGAGACGCCGAGCCCGCGCGGGCCGGCCGAGCGGGCCGGCAGACCCGGCAAGCAGCGCGACGCGTTCTTCGACAACGCCAAGTACCTGGCGATCGTGCTGGTGGCGATGGGGCATTCCTGGGAGCCGCTCAAGGACGACAGCCGAATTCTGGAGGCCGCCTACACGGTCGTGTACTCCTTCCACATGCCGGCGTTCATCGTCATCTCCGGATTCTTCTCACGGAGTTTCGACGCCCGCCCCGACCGGCTCAAGCGGCTGGTCACCGGCGTGGTCGTGCCGTACGTCCTTTTCGAGACCGCCTACTCCGTCTTCGCCCGCGTCGTCGGTCACGCCACCGATCAGGAGATCAGTCTCCTCGACCCCTGGTACCTGACCTGGTTCCTGTGCGCGCTGTTCGTCTGGCGGCTGACCACTCCCCTGTGGAAGCTGGTGCGCCGGCCCCTCCCGCTCGCGCTCGGCATCGCCATGCTGGCGTCCGTCAGCCCGGCCATCGGCGACGACCTCGACCTCCAGCGCGTGCTGCAGTTCCTGCCCTACTTCGTGCTGGGCCTGACGCTGCGGCCGGAGCACTTCCAGCGGGTGCGCCGCCGTTCGGTGCGGATCCTGTCCGTGCCGGTCCTCGTGGTGGCGCTGGCCTTCGGCTGGTGGGCGGTGCCGCGCATGAACACCGCCTGGTTCTACCACCGTGACGCCGCGCAGGAACTGGGCGCTCCCTGGTGGGCCGGCCCGGTCATGACCCTCGCGATGTTCGGCTGCTCGCTGCTGCTGACCGCCTGCTTCTACGCCTGGGTGCCCGGCCGGAGGACATGGTTCACGGCGCTCGGCGCGGGGACGCTGTACGGCTACCTGCTGCACGGCTTCCTGGTGAAGGCGGGCACCTACGGCGGCTGGTTCGACCACCCCTGGCTGCACCACCCGCTCGGTGAGATCGCCGTGACCGTGCTCGCGGCGGCGGTCGTCACCGTCCTGTGCACACCGCCGGTCCGGCGCGCCCTGCGGTTCGCGATGGAGCCGGAGATGAAGTGGGCCTTCCGCCAGGACGCGGCCCAACTGGCGCGGGAGCGCGAGGGGTCCGGGGGCCGGACACCGCAGCGCGAGAAGGCCGGCGCGCGCGGCGCCTAAGGGCTGTCCCGTGATCCGCGGTGGATCAGCGTGCGGCGTCGGATGCGGTGCATCGCAAGGCGGAGAGTCGTCCTCATACTGGGCGTATTCGGGCGAGCCGACAACGCGGCGAGGTGCCGTAGCTGTCGTCGTGCGCCCGCCGGGGATTGCGGGGCAGCCCTTAGTGCCGCGGCAGGCAATGTTCGCCCGTCGGCGGGTGCCTGCAAGGTGAGGGCGCCGGCCGTGCCTAGTGCCGCGGCAGGCAACGTTCGCCCCGTCGCGGCGCCCGGCACGCTCCCCCAAGCTCTCGGCTCCGCTCGAGCAGGGGGTACCCCCACTCGCCGCACCGGCCGG
>NZ_JBSFNN010000137.1:0-9814 GCF_053587115.1 Streptomyces sp. NPDC003697 | reverse complement strand
GGCACCGTCCTGGTGGTCGTGGACCAGCCCGCCTCCATCGGCGCCCTGCCACTGACCGTCGCCCGGGACGCCGGCTGTCAGGTCGCCTACCTGCCTGGACTGGCGATGCGCAGGATCGCCGACCTCTACCCCGGCGAAGCCAAGACCGATGCGAAGGACACCGCCGTCATCGCGGACACCGCCCGCACCATGCCCCACACCCTGCGCACCCTCGACCTGACCGACGAGGTCACCGCCGAGCTGACCATGCTCGTCGGCTTCGACCAGGACCTCGCCGGCGAGGCCAACCGCACCTCCGACCGCATCCGCGGCCTGCTCACCCAGTTCCACCCCAGCCTCGAACGCGTCCTCGGCCCCCGCCTGGACCACCCCGCCGCCACCTGGCTGCTCGAGCGCTACGGATCCCCGGCCGCTCTGCGCAAGGCAGGCCGCCGAAGGCTCGTCGAGGTCATCCGCCCCAGGGCACCACGCATGGCCGCCCGGCTGATCCCCGCTCGGGGCTGTGAGTTACTCCGAGGGTCAGAGCAGCACCAACCGGTCTCGCTGGTGCCAATGACCGGAAAGCAGTACAACCATCTGGAGATTCGACGAAAAGGGGTGCGGCGCTCAAGTGGCGTTCCTACATTGCCTCTACCTCGGCATTCCGGAGCCGAGGAGAAATGGGGGAACCATGAAGACGAGTATCCGCAGAAGTCTCGGCCTGGGGGTCGCCGCACTGGCCATGGTCGGCACCGGCCTGGCAACCGCACCCGCGGCGTCAGCCTCCACGTCCGACTGCCCGCGCGAGTACGTATGCGTCTGGAACAACACGAGTTTCAGCGGCGTACCCACCTGGAAGTCGAAGAACAACCTGTCCAACCTGTACTCCGCCAACGGCATCTCGATCATGAACAACGGGATCGCGTGGCCGGGCGCCGACCACATCTGGTACAAGGCAACTTGGTCGAACGGCGGCGCGACCACGAGCGGCTGCCTGCACTACCCGCCCGGCGGGAACAAAGTCCGGCTGACCGGGCCGATCACGCTGAACTGGGCCAAGTGGGGCGGCGAGTGCTGACCTGACGGTCCCGCAGGGGCAGCCCTCACGCGCTCGGAAGAACGTCCGAGGGTGGCAGCCGACGATCTGGAACAAGATCGTCGTCTCCGAGCTCTCATGTCGTGCTGGAGTTCCAGCGCGACATGAGAGCAGGCGCGACTCACCTTGAGGTGCAGTCCCGCCGGATGAGCACCGGCCGTAGGAACGGAAGACGCGGACCGCGTCGGCGATGCGGACGGTGCCGCCGAGGGCGGCCCGGTCAGCGCACCTCTACCCCTCGCCCGCGTCGGCGTCTTCCGCGACGACTTCGCCCCGCACCGTCCACGTGCGCAAGATCCCTCGCGTGGAAACCCGATCTCCTACCCGTCGGCCCGGCCTAAGAATTCCTAACGAAGTGAGTGCGGGCGACGGTCGGTTGTGCGTCAGTGATCGTTGTTGTCGCCGGACAGCCCCAGGGCAACGGTGCGTGTTCCCGGCGTGAATCCGGCGATGGTGTGTTCCCAGTGCTCGCCGGGCCAGTGGTACGTCACGCAGCCTTCCGCAGGGCGGTAGTGGGCCGTGTACACGGTGCCCAGCCAGTGGTCGTACGCGCGCTGGTACAGCGGTGGTCGCAGCATCGCCGGGACATCGATTCCCGCCGCCCGTACGGCGGCCAGCCGGGCCTGTGTCCGGGTGGTTCGTTCCTGCTCGTCCGGCACCGGCAGGTGCTGGTGGTTGGCGGCGCAGGAGTCCGGTGCCTCGGTCATAGGAATGTCGGGGCCCACGTGAACCGTCACGCTCCGGTCCGGGTCGACGAGAGTGACGTTCTGCGGGATCGCGACGGGCAGGGTGCGCAGTCCGCAGACCGCCTCGTCGACGGTCCGGCAGGTCTCCAGGACGTAGCGCAGCACGAGGGGCATGGCGAATCCCGGTCCGTGGACGAACCGTCCGCCGAAGGTGAGCGACACCGCGAGGCCGGCGTCGTTCATGCCGTCCAGCAGGCCCCACCCCGCTTCCTGCATGCCGACCACGGGGCGCAGGAAGCGGGAGGAGATGATGGTGCCTTCGCAGTGCTCGGGGGCGAAGTCGTAGTTTCTGAGCAGCGTGCCCTCGTGGCCGATCTGGGTACAGCCAGAGAAGAACGGCCGCACGGTCGCCATGGTGAGAAGCGTCTTGGCCTGAGGAGATTCCAGTTGATCCGCGAGTCGGTCTAGCACGGGGAGCAGCTCGGGCATGTGCGTTTCGAAGAGTTGCCGGGCCTGCGCTGCGCCCTCGGGGGTCCTGCCCTCCTCGGTCAGCCAGTCCTCCGGCTTCGCCATGGCTGAACGGACATGCGCAGCCCACCGACCGTCTGCGCCGTCACCGATCTCAACGGCATGGAACGTCTTGACGTAGTGGCTCATGAGGTAGGACCCAACTAAATTTCACGCCCACTCTTCAAGGCACGAAGGCGTCGCCGGCAGATGAGTGCGCATCCCAGGGTGAGGAACGCTTCGTGGATGTCGTCGCGGATCTCCCAGCGGATCCGCAGACGGCGGAACCAGTGCAGGTGAGCGAACGCGCGCTCCACGACCCAGCGTTGGGCACCGAGTCCGGAGCCCTGTTCGGTGCCCCGGCGGGCGATCAGCGGTTTCACGCCGAGGCCCCAAACGAGCCGGCGGTACTTGTCGTGATCGTAGCCGCGGTCACCGAGCACCGCTGTGGGTTCTCACCTCGTCTCAGGTGTGTGAGATCGTCTGCTGCTTCTTCGACTTGGGCACCTGCTTGTGTATGAGATTGCTCTTGACTTCACTTAGGGCTGTCCCGTAACTGCCGTCCGTCGTC
Organism: Streptomyces sp. NPDC003697; assembly: GCF_053587115.1. Taxonomy (NCBI): domain Bacteria; kingdom Bacillati; phylum Actinomycetota; class Actinomycetes; order Kitasatosporales; family Streptomycetaceae; genus Streptomyces; species Streptomyces sp. NPDC003697. The sequence continues at coordinate 6,975 of NZ_JBSFNN010000137.1, read as the reverse complement.
TGTGCCGGCGGACTCTTGGATGCGTCGCCTGGCGGTTTGAGCGGCGGTACGCGGCAGGGTCTCAGCCTTGCGGCTCCTGCGGCTTGACGTCGAGCTCGCGCAGACTTTGGTCCTTGAGCTCGGTGCGAGCCTCCGTACGGTGGCCACGGGCGATGTAGTCCCGCACGATCGCCTCGATCGCGTCCTGGGGCGAGCCGATCCCCGCCAGGACCATCACTTCCACTACGAGTTCGGCGTCGAGACTGATATTGACCTTGGCCACCGTGCCCCCTCATCGCGTCGCAGCCGCACTCTAGCTGCTCATGGTTCCGTGGCATGCGCTCAAGATTCGATCTCAGGGAGGCCCCGAGTGGGATGATCTTGCCGTGGCAGGTGTGATCACGTCGTCAGAGCCGTCCTGGACAGCCCCGTTCACCGGGCTGAGCCCGCATTGGACGTCGTTTCACTTGGTGAGTCGGCGGTAGCTGATGAGGGCTGCGGCGATGCCGACGAAGGCGAGAAAGTGTTCGGCCTTGCGCTCGTAGCGGCGGTGGAGGCGTCGGCAGCCGGCGAGCCAGGACACAGTTCGTTCGACGACCCAGCGATGGCGGCCCAGCCGCTTGGAGGACTCGATGCCCTTGCGGGCGATGAAGCACCTTGCGGACCCGGACAGTCCCCGTCTCATCATTGGGATTCCGGACTCGTGTCAGGAAAGCTACAGCTCTGCCCAGGCGTTCCGCGCCAGACGAGGTACCCGGACGGTCGAGACGAATGACCTTGAGCTGCACCACCTGCTGCAGCTCGTACAGGACAAACCGAGGGAGAACGGCTCAAAGCCCTCGGCGACGTACGGGTCACCATGTTCGGCGACGACGACTTCCTGACCCCGGCCAGCGTCACCACCAACAGGAAAGAGTGGCTCATCGCCGACACAATGATGGGCACAGACCGCCTGTTCTACGGCAACGGCAAATGGTTCGAGGTAGGGGCCGGCTTCCTCGAGACCCTGGAAGAAGAACCAGGTCTCGCTTCTCCAGGCAGTCAGGCGGCTGCGCGCGATGAACGCGGAGGTGGAAGTCGTCGCTATCCGCCGCTGACGCAGGGGGCCGCACCCTCGTTGGCATGCTGCCGAGTACCAGTCGGTGCCACGATGGCGCGGTCGAATCCACCCCGCCCCCGCCGTCCCCCGCCCTAGCCTCTCACCCGCACCCTCCGCCCAGCCCTCGTGAGCCCTTCACCGCCCTCCCCGGCCCTCTGAAGGCCCCGCCATCCGCGCGGGGCCCGAGCCGGAAGCCGCCCACCGCCACCCCGTCACAGCCGACGGCGGAGAGCGGTCAGCGGCCCTACGATGACCGGGCCGACCGCTGCAGCCCGGCCCGGGTCCATCCGTACGGTAAGGGGAACCATGACGAGTGACTCCAGCCCGCGCGTTCTGCTCGTCACCGCCGACGGCGCCCTGTTGGTCGAGGAGGCGGGCGGAGGCGAATCCGGCGCCACCGTGCCGGTGCCGCGGGGCCTGCCCACAGTGGACCGCGAGGCCGCGTTGATGGCCGCCCTGCGGGCGAGGTATGGCATCGGGGGACGGGTGGCCGCCCTGGTCCGCACCGGAGCGGAGGCCGCGCCCGCCTACGCCTACGTGGTGCGGGTCACGCACTGTCCGGACGCCTCCGGCCTGCGCCCCGCGGAAGCCGGAGGGGTCCGCGAGGACGAGGAGGTCGCCGCCCTGATCCGCCGTGCCGGCGGCGTGCGGGGTGTGCTCACCCTGCCCGACCTGCGTGAGGAGGGCGAGGGCCAGGGGCCGCTGACCGCGGTGGCCGTACGGGCCGCCGGACTGGCGGCGCGGGCGGTCCGGGACGTGGTGGCCCGCGGGCGGGTCGAGGTCGCCGCCAAGCAGGGAGCGCACGACCTGGTGACGACGGCGGACCGGGCGGCGGAGGAGGCGGCGATCGCCGAGATCCGCGGGCACCGCCCGGACGACGCGATCCTGGCCGAGGAGTCGGGCAGCCACCCCGGCACCAGCGGCGTGCAGTGGATCCTGGACCCGGTGGACGGCACGGGCAACTTCGTCCTGGGGCGGCCCGACTACGCGGTCAGCGTCGCGGCGTACCGCGACGGCGTCCCGCTGGCGGCCGTCATCCGGCGGCCGGCGGACGGGGCCTGGGCCGCGACCGGCGAGCACGGCCCCACGGGCACGCTGCCGCTGGCCTGCCGGTCCACGGGCTCGCTGGCCGAGGCGGTGGTGTCCGTGGGCGTCCCGCACGACCCTGCCAAGCGGCCGGTCTCGCTACGGCTGATGGAGCACCTCCTGCCGCGCGCCCGCGACTTCCGCCGGATCGGCTCCGCCTGCTGCGACCAGCTGGCGGTGGCCACTGGCACGCTCGACGCCTACGTGGGCGTGGACCTCGGCCGCTGGGACTACGCGGCGGGCGTCGCGCTGGTGACGGCGGCCGGCGGCGTCGCCGAGGAGATCGAGCTGGCCGGCGGCGTGCCCGCGGTCGTCGCCGCGGCACCGGGCGTGGCCGCCGAACTCGTCGCCTTCCTGCGGTCCGTTCCCGCGGCGCGGCCGACGGTCTAGAACGGGTCCGGCGTGCCCCGCAAGGTGGGGTCGGGGCGGGTGGAGCGGGTGCGCGGTGGATTGGACCCGCCGATGTCCGCGACGAGCTGGTGGCGCAGCTCGCTGGCCAGCCGCTGCAGGTCGTCCAGCTCGCCCGCGGTCAGGGGCGTATCCGCCCGGTCCGCCGTCTTGCTGCGGCCGTCCGGCGACCTCACGAACAGCACTTTGTCGAGGGCGTCCTCCAGGGCGAGGTAGGCCCGCTTGGAGCCCTGCGACAGGAACATCCCGTGGGCCTCCTCGGCGAAGTACCAGTTGCGGAAGGAGGCGCGGACCGGCAGCAGGTCCGATCGCGTGGGCACCGGGATCAGCATCCAGTGCCGCGGGAGATGCCGGGTGAGGTGGAAGAGCGCCTGGTGGGCCGCCAGCCGCTTGTCGCGCAGCGTGCGGTCGTACTCGTGCTCCAGGTTGAGCCGCATGGTGGACCTGTTGGCGATATAAGTGGTCACGGCACCAAGGGCCGCACCGGACACTGCGGTCAAAGCGGGAAGCAACGCTGACACGGCAGCAGTGTCCCAGAGCTACCCGGGCGCCCGAGCCGGATCACGGGTGCGCTACGAACGACGGCGTACGAGCGCCGGGCCGGGCGGTCGCAGAGGTGCTACGACCGGGGTCAGCCGAATGCGGGGCCACCAGGGAAAGGCCGGCAAGACCGCCTCCCTGGCATGGTGGTGATGAAGGTGCCCAGCTTGTAGCCGGTGGGGTCGATGTGGTCGGCGGGGACGTCGAGGTGGCCGTAGTGGTCGCGGTAGGAGCGGGCGGCGGGAGCGGGAGACGGCCGGGTCGCGGGGGTCGAAGGAGACCAGGTCCATCGCCTGGGCGATGCGCTCGGGGTGGACGGTGAAGTCGAAGTGCCGGCGCCGCTGGATGACCTGGCTGGTCTCCTTCGGCAGGCGGTTGGCCTTGTCGGGGAGGCGTTCGAGGATGCGGTGGTCGTGGCTGGCCAGCGCGCAGGCGATCGCCCACACCGGCTCATACGCGGTGCCCAGGATGTTCTCGCCGTCCGTGCCGGGCGGAATGTCGCCACCAAGAATGAGCTGGCCAGCGCACGCGCCGACGCCCTCACCGCGCTCGACCCCCACTGGCGCCTCCCGCATGGCCCGGACTGGCACCGCAAATACCACCTGCTGCGCGCCCACCTCGCCACCGGCGCCGACCCCGCCGCCCTCACCCGCGACACCCAGATCGGCGGGGTGAAGATCGGCTCCTGGCTGGGGCGCCAGCTCACTACCTGGTCGGCCCTTGCCGACGGCCAGCAGCAGCTGATGACCGCGCTCGGCGTCACTCCCGAGGCGAACCCGCTGGCTCCCGCCCGCCGTACCCGCCGAACGTTCGAGGAGACCGTCCAGCTGCTGGAGCTTTTCCTGCACCGCGAGGGCCGCGTTCCCTCCGCCCGGGAGACGGTCCGCGTCGACGGCGACACCGTCAAGATCGGCGCCTGGCTCGCCAAGGCCCGCACCAAGCACCGTGCCAGCCAGCTCCCCGACCATCACGTACGCCTGGTGGCCGCCCTGTTCGAGGGGGACTGGACGGCCGAGGACGCCGTGCCGGCCGTTCTGGTGTAGGTCCTGCCCCGGCTGGTGCGGCCGCAGGGAAAGCCCGAGACCCCGCCGAGACGAGTGCCTGCAGGCCATCGAACTCGGTGCCCTCCCTCGATGGCTCCGGAGGGGCATCGGATATCTGCAGTTCAGCCCGGTGTGTCAGCGGCGCGTGCTATCTGCTGTTGCGACGGTTTCACCGCGCTGCGCGCAAGATTCCGTCGCCAGCCTGCCGCACTACATGTCCGTACAAAGCGGCTCCAGCCGGAAACCACCACCCTCGCTGCGCAGCCACACCAGACACACAGACCGGGGACTGCGCCAGCAGAGAACCCGCGGGAGCGGGTCTGGTGAGGGGTGTTCGTGGTGCGGTTGTCGTAGGGATGATCTAGGGTCGCGCTGTTCTCAGGGGAGGGGATGACGCATGGTGCGTAGGGGGCGGTGGGCTGTGGTGTGCGCGGTCGCAGTGCTGATGGTGGTGGGGTGTGGGCAGCGACATGCGCGGTACGGGCCTGACTTCGCGAGCGCAGAGGAACTGCCGGAGAAACTCGGTGCGGACGGCACCACCATCACGGTCGGCGATCCCGACGCGCCGGTGACAGTGCACTTGCATGAGGATCCCCGCTGTCCGTACTGCGAGGAGTTCGAGACCGCTGGCGGCGGTCCGCGACTGCGGGAAGCGATGCTCGACCGCAGGGCCAGAGCCGAGTACACCCTCGCCTCCTTCCTGGACGAGCGGGTCGGCGGCACCGGGTCGAAGAAGGCGGTCAACGCGCTGAGGGCCGCGCTGGAGGAAGGCAAGTTCGTGGAGTACCACGAGGTGCTTTACGCGAACCAGCCCGAGGAGAGCACCGACGGCTACACGGATGCCTACCTGCTTCAACTGGCCGGCAAGGTCAAGGGTCTGCGCGGCCCGGAGTTCGATGCGGCTGTGAGGTCCATGAAGTACCGCGGCTTCGTTACCGACTCCCAGAAAGCCTACGAGAAGGCCGGGGGAGCACGGGAGCCCGAAGGCCCCGGTACGCCCACCGCGCTGATCAACGGCAAGCGGATCCCGCTGCAGTACAACGGCCTGCTCCTGGACAGCGACGCCTTCGCCGAGCTGCTGCAGGAGATCTACGACCAGCCCGGAGAGTGGGAGGACACCACTCTGTAAACAGGGTGGCTTCCCTGGGGCAGAGGCGGAACCGCGTAACGGACAAGGCCGCTGGCCGCAGGGGTGTGAGCAGGCCACCGCCGTCGGCGGTGGATCAGCCGGCCACTGGAAGTGCGGGCCCGCAAATTCGGCACAGGCGGTAGCGAATGCCGCCACGCGGGCCGACGCGCTCGGCGACCCAGGCCGCCACCTCGCTGGGCTCCATCATCCGCTTGTGCGTCGCCCAACCGGAGTTGAGGGTGCCTTCGTGGGCGAACCTCGTCAGCGCGCCCTTCGCACCCGGCCGATCCACGAAATACGACGGCTACCGCCGCCTACTGATCTTCAAAGCGTGGTGTCGGAGGGCTGACGGTCCGTGATCCCTGCGGCGAGTACATGAGGTATGCCCAGGGTGGTGGTCTGACCGATGAACGCCGGGCTTTCCGTGAGAAGTTGCGGATGGAGGCGGCCGAGCGGTTCCGGCACCGCGACGAGAACTCGGTCATCGCGCACGACCTGCGCGTCAGCGTCCGGTCGGTGCAGCGTTGGCGCAAGGCCTGGTCACAGGGCGGGCCGAGGGCTCTGGCCTCGAAGGGGCCGGCGTCACTGCCGCTGCTGAGTGACGAGCTCTTCGCCGTGCTCGAGCGGGAGCTGCTCAAGGGGCCGGTCGCGCACGGCCTGGCCGGACCAGACCTGGATCCTGTCGCGGATCAAGACCCTGATCGGACGCCGGTTCCACGAGGGCTACACCGTGCAAGGGGTGGCCGCGCTGCTCAAGCGACAAGGCTGGAGCTGTCTCAGGTCCCCGCCCGCCGGGCGCTCGAGTGGGACGAGAACATGCTGGCCGGCTGGATGAAGGAGACCTGGCCCCAGGTGGAAGGACCGTGGCGGCGCTCGGCGCCTGGCTCGTCTTCGAAGACGAGGCCGGCTTCTCGATGACGCCGCCCACCCGCCGCACCTGGTCTCGCCGCGGCCACACCCCTGTGATCCGTGTCCGAGGCCGCTCCCGCCGCCGCTTATCGGTCGCCGCCCTGGTCTGCTACAAGGCCGGCGAACCCTCGAAGCTGATCTACCGGCCCTGCCCCGATGCCCGGCCCGACGGACGCAAAAGCTTCTCCTGGCAGGACTACCGCGATCTGATCCAGAGTGCCCACCAGCAACCCGGAGGTCCGATCGTGCTGGTCTGGGACAACTTGAACACCCACCTGGCCGCCGGCATGCGCCGCTACATCGCCGACTGCGACTGACTCGCCGTCTTCCAGCTGCCGCCCTATGCACCCGATCTCAACCCGGTCGAGGGCATCTGGTCGGTGCTGCGACGCACCGCCACGGCCAACCGTGCCTTCGCCGACCCCGCCGACCTGATCACCGCGGTCCGACACGGCCTACGCCAGCTCCAGTAGCTCACCCGGCGCGCCTTGGCCGGCGTCGTCGTCCAGTTGCCACAGTCGGGGCGTGGCGGTCATGTACAGGCGGCGCAGGGCGGGGATGCGGGTGTTGTCGTGGACGACCGCCCACGGCCTGCTGATCCGGCCCGAAACCCGGTGCGCCTCGTCCACGACGATCAGGTCCCAGCCCGGAAGGCCGGCCTGGTGGGCGCGCTCCAGCGTGGCGAGTGCTAGTGCCGCGGCAGGCAACGTTCGCCCCGTCGCGACGCCCGGCACGCCCTCTCGCCGCACCGGCCGGAAGCCCGAGTACATCCAGTACGAGGG
>NZ_JBSFNN010000136.1:0-10142 GCF_053587115.1 Streptomyces sp. NPDC003697 | reverse complement strand
GTCGTGCCGGTCAGCCGGCCGTGGCCGGTGCGTGTCGCGTGCCCCACCCGCAGGCCGGGGACGTCCGTCAGAGCGTCCGCTGTCATAGCGTTCAGCCCCGGGGCGCGGCGGTGACCGGCGGCTGCGGGGCGCGGCCCTCGCCGCCGGTGCGGTGGGGGCCGTGTCCCTCGCCGTGATCGCCGGCCTCTCCGCGCTGGACTCCTCGTCCGGCACGCCGAGGAGCACGCCGGACCGCTCCGCCCCGGCGGCCGGGGAGTCGGCGTCCGTGCCCGAGGTGACCGGCGTCCCGGCGTCGTCCGCCGCTCCGGTTGCCGCCGGCGGCGGCCCGTCCGGCGGTTCGGAGCCGTCCGACGGCTCCCCGGGCGGGAACACCGGCGCCCCGCGGACTGCCCCGCAGCCCGAGGGGAGGAGCCAGGCGTCCGCGCCGGCGTCCTCCGCCCCGGCGGCCACCGCCCCCACCGCCACAGCCTCCGGGCCGGCCGCCACCGCCGAGCCGTCCCCCACCAGCACCCTCACCGGCCGGGGGCAGGGCAGGGGCGGCCCCAGGCGCCCCAAGTAGCGCCGTGCGCCCCCTGCCTGACACGCCGTCCGCCCACCGTGCACCGGGCACGGCTTCTTGTGGCGACCCCCACGCGCCATCACAATGCGCATGACAAGACAGGCGACCGGAAGATCTCCGGTCGCTCATGTCCGAAGAGGGGACCCCCCATGAAGAAGCCTCTCCTTGCCGCGCTCGCCACCCTGGTCATGACCGGGGCGGCCACGGCACCCGCGGCCGCCGCCGCGCAGACCCCGCACACGGCTCCCGCGGCCCGGGCGAAGGCCGCCGCGCCCGCGGTCCAGGCGGTCGACTTCGCCGGCACCGTGGCGCTGAGCAACTGCTCCGGCTCCGTCGTCCGCTTCCCCGGCTCGGTGGACAGCGACCCGGCGCTCGTCCTCACCAACGGCCACTGCCTCGAGACCGGCTTCCCCGCCCCCGGCGAGGTCATCGTGGACCAGGCGTCCAGCCGCTCCTTCGGCCTGCTCAACTCCTCCGGCTCCCAGGTCGGGACCCTGCGCGCGTCGAAGGTCGCCTACTCGACGATGACGGACACCGACGTCACGATCTACCAGCTCACCCGCACCTACGCGCAGATCAGAAGCAGCTACGGCATCAACGCGCTGACGGTGAACGACACCCACCCCGTCGCCGGCACGAGCATCAAGGTCGTCTCGGGCTACTGGAAGCGGACCTACAGCTGCGCCGTTGACGGCTTCGTGTACCGCCTGAAGGAGGGCGGCTGGACCTGGAAGGACTCGGTCCGCTACACCTCCGCCTGCGACACGATCGGCGGCACGTCCGGCTCGCCCGTCATCGACACTGCCACCGGCAAGGTCGTCGCCGTCAACAACACCGGCAACGAGGACGGCCAGCGTTGCACGGACAACAACCCGTGCGAGGTCGACGCGAACGGCACCGTCACCGTCCGCCAGGGCATCAACTACGCCCAGGAGACCTACCAGATACCGGCCTGCTTCGGCGCCGGCAACCGGCTCAACCTGAGCGCGAGCGGCTGCACGCTGCCCAGGCCGTGAGCCCGCACGCCGTCCCCAGTCCGCCGTCCGCCGGCTGACGAACGGGCGGACGACTGACGACTGACGAAGGGGCGAGCGGCGGACCGCTGCCGGGAGGGGCGGTCGGTCACACCGGGGTGCGGCGGACCGCCCGCCCCGCCAGCACGTCCGTCCGCCGCCCGTCCTCGATCACGAACCGGCCGTCGATCAACACGTACGGGATGCCTGTCGGCAGGACGCGCGGCGCGTCGAACGTGGCGCCCGCCGCGACGGTGGCCGGATCGAAGAGGACCAGGTCGGCCCGGTACCCCTCGCGCACCAGGCCCCGGTCCGGCAGGCGCAGCCGGGCCGCGGGCCGTCCGGTCAGATGCGCGACGCAGCTCTCCAGCGACAGCACGCCCAGCTCCCGCACGTACCGGCCGAGGTACTCCGGGAAGGTGCCGTAGGCGCGCGGGTGGGGCTTGCCGCCCTGGAGGATGCCGTCCGAGCCGCCGGTGTGGACGCGGTGGCGCATGATCGCCCGTACGTTCTCCTCGTGGCCCACGTGCTGGAGGACCGTCGTGCCGAGGCGGTCCTCGGTCAGCAGCCGGCGGGCCGTCGTCCAGGGTGTCTCACCGCGCAGGTCCGCGGCCTCGCGGACCGTCCGGCCGACGTACCCGGCGAGCCCCGCGGCGGTGACGCCGGAGATCTCGACGGTCTCCCACTCCACCGGCACGCCGTGGCAGCCGTCGCAGCCGGTGACCTCCAGGTCCCGGCGGATCCGCTCGGCGGTCTCCTCGTCCCCGAGCCGCCGGAGGGTCTCCTCCGGACCGCCCTCGCTCGCCCAGCTCGGCAGCAGGGCGACGAGCGTGGTGCAGCCCGGTGTGTAGGGATAGGTGTCGAGGGTGATGTCGGCGCCGGCGTCGAGTGCCTCGTCCAGCAGTGCGAGCAGTTCGGGCGCCCGGCCGCGGTTCGGGCCGAAGTTCATCGTCGCGTGCGCGAGGTGCAGCGGGCAGCCCGCCTGCCGGGTCAGGTCCACCATCTCCGCGTAGGCCGCCAGCGCTCCCGCCCCGTAGGAGCGGTGGTGCGGGCAGTAGTAGCCGCCGTAGGAGGCCACCACCCGGCACAGCTCGGTCAGTTCGGCGTCGGCGGCGTACATGCCCGGCGTGTAGGTCAGCCCGGACGACATGCCGACGGCGCCCTGCTCCATGCCCTCCGCGACCAGCCGGCGCATCCGCTCCAGTTCCGCGGGCGTGGCCGCCCGGGCCTCCCAGCCGACGGCGAGCGCGCGGACGGTCCCCTGCGGGACGAGGAAGGCGGCGTTGACCGCGATGCCCTCGCCGCCGAAGCCGTGGTCCAGCCGGTCCAGGTACTCGCCGACGGACCGCCAGGTGAAGTCGGCGTCGTCGCCGTACCCGTTCCAGCCGCTGATCGCACGGCGCACCTCCTCCAGGGTGCGGTCGTCGACCGGCGCGTACGACAGCCCGTCCTGCCCGACGACCTCCAGGGTCACTCCCTGCGCGGCCTTCGCGCTGTGGTCGGGGTCGCGCAGCAGGGCGAGGTCGCTGTGGGCGTGCATGTCGATGAAGCCGGGCGACAGCGCCAGGCCCTCCGCGTCCAGTTCCCGGCGCGCGTGCGGCCGCCGGCAGCCCGCCGCCGCGGCCTCCTTGACGATGGAGACGATCCTGCCGTCCCGGACCGCCACGTCCGCGCGGTAGGAGGGCGCGCCGGTGCCGTCGACGACGTCCGCGTCCCGGATGACCAGGTCGGCCGTATCGGCGAGCTCGACGGGGTCCATGGCAGCGCCCCCCTAGAAGTACGTGCGGACGTAGTCGACCACCGTGCCGTCCGCCTCCGCGACCGGGATCAGCGGCCACTTGTCGAAGGACGTGCACGGGTGGGACAGCCCGAGGCCGATCCAGTCGCCGACCTCCAGGTCCGCCTCGGGCGTCGTGCTCAGCCAGGCGTGCTGGTCGGACAGGCCGGTCACGGTGATGCCGTCGGCGGGGCGTTCGGTGCCGTCCCGGCGCACGACCTGGGCGAGGGGCAGGCCGAGGTCGTAGGCCGCGTCCCGCTTCCCGGCGTTGGCGAAGGCCTGCTCGGCCGAGGGCCGGGAGACGATCTGCGCCCACAGCCGGAAGGCGGGGTGCAGGGCGCCCTCCTCGGGGACGCGGGTGAACGGTGTGACCTCGCGGTAGTGGCCGTCGTCGTGCGAGACGTAGGCACCCGAGCGCAGCAGCTTCAGCACCGGCAGGGACAGCTCGGGGATCCGCGCGAAGACGTCGGCGACCGCGTCGAACCAGGCGCTGCCGCCCGCGCTCAGCACGATCTCGGCGAGGCCCGTCCCCGTGAAACGCCCGGCCGCGTCGAAGTCCGCGGCGAGGTTCACCAGCCGGCCCAGCCAGGCCCGCACCCGCTCCGGGTCCGCCTGCGGGACCTCGCCCTCGTACCCGGCCACGCCCACCAGGCGCAGCGTGCCGGCGGCCGCCACCGCGTCGGCGACCGCGACGCAGTCGGCCTCCGTCCGCGCACCCGTCCGCGCGCCCTCGCCCGCGCCGAGCTCGACGACGACGTCGACCGGGCGGGCCGCCCCGGCCTCCGCCAGCGCCGCGTCCATCAGCCGCACCCCGCGTACGGAGTCGACGTAGCAGACGAAGCGGAAGCCGGCGTCGGCGTCGAGCTCGGCGGCGATCCGGCGCAGCGCCGCGGGGTCCACGAGCTCGTTCGCGAGGAAGATCCGCCGGATGCCGAACTCCCGTGCCACCCACACCTGGTGGGGGACCGCGAGGGTGATGCCCCAGGCTCCGTGGTCGAGCTGGCGCCGGAAGAGCTGCGGTGCCATGGAGGTCTTGCCGTGCGGGGCGAACGCCAGGCCGTGCCGGGCGGCGTAGGTCTCCATGAGCCGCAGGTTGTGTTCCAGACGCTCGGCGGACAGGGCGAGGACCGGCGTGGTGAATCCGCCGGTGAACAGGTTGCGGCGCTGGGCGGCCAGCTCCCCTACGGTCAGACCGTGGGCGTCCGGCGGCAGCCCCTTGAAGCGGTGGTCGACGCGTTCCCCGGCGACGGGTGTCCCCCCTGCTCGCGCGGACCCGGCGGCCGGGGGGAGGACCTGCGGGGCGCAGGGATCGACGGGCGTGGCGTCGGCCATGAAACCTCCCTGATCAGGTGCGTTGCGTGACATGCAACGCTCATTGCGTAGCACGCTTACGGCTGTCTAACATCTCGGCGGACACGGGGTCAACGGATCCGCCCGGACCCCTCCCCACGCCGCCGCCCCCGCTCGTGCGGAGACGGCCTCGACCCCATCCGATCTCGTCCGGCCTCTTCCGACCTCATCCAGTCCCACCCGATCTCCCCCGATCCCACCAGGAGTTCGCCCACCGTGACCCCCGACGGCCGCCCCGGCGCCACAGGCGCCCCCGACGTGGTGGACGTCGCCGCGCTCGGCGAGTCCATGGTCACCTTCCTGCCCTCCCGCCCGGGCCGCCTCGCCGACGTGCCCGCCTTCGACCGCGCCGTCGGCGGCGCGGAGTCCAACGTGGTCTGCGTGCTGGCGGCCGCCGGGCACTCGACGCGGTGGGTGAGCCGGGCCGGCGCGGACGGCTTCGGCGACCACCTGGTCCGGGCGATCGGCGCCTGGGGCGTCGACGTGACGTACGTGCCACGCGACCCGGCCCGCCCGACCGGCGTCTACTTCCGCACCGCCGGGGACCGCGCCACCGACGCGCACGAGGTGGCGTACTACCGGGCCGGGTCGGCGGCCTCCGCGATGGCGGCGGACACCGTCGACCTGGGCGCCGTGCGCGCCGCACGCGTCCTGCACCTGTCCGGGATCACGGCCGCGCTGTCCGCGCCGTGCCTGCGCCTGATGCACGAGCTGACCGCGCGGCGGCCCGGCCGCCCCCTGGTCTCCTTCGACGTCAACCACCGGCCCGGACTGTGGCGCGACGCGGACGGCCCCCGAGTGCTGCTGGAACTGGCCCGGGGGGCGGACATCGTGTTCGTCGGCGCGGACGAGGCCCGTCAGGTCTGGGGCCTGGACGGCGTCCGTGCCGTCCGGGAGGCGTTGCCCGAGCCGGAGACCGTGGTCGTCAAGCAGGGCGGCGCCGGCGCCGCCGTGTCGCACCGGGACACCGGCGGAGCCGAGAGCTCCGAGGCCTTCGTCCGCGCCCCGCACGTCGACGTCGTCGCCGCCGTCGGAGCCGGGGACGCCTTCGCCGCCGGTTTCCTCTCCGCCACCCTGCGCGGACTGCCCCTGCGCGACCGCCTCCGGCACGGCCACCTCATGGCGGCCGCCGCGCTCACCGTCCCCGGCGACCTCGCCGCGCCCCCCGCCCGCCACCACGCCGACCGGCTCGCCGCCCTCGACGACGAGGCGTGGGGGAGACTGCGGCTCGGCCCGGGCTGGACACGGACCGGCGAAGACGCCGACGAGGAGGTACGCACGCCATGAGCCAGACCGTCGACCGCGCGCTGAGCATCCTGCCCCTGCTCGCCGAGGGTCCCGCCGACCTCGGACAGGTCGCCGGCCGCCTCGGCGTCCACAAGTCCACGGCCCTGCGCCTGCTGCGCACCCTGCACGAGCACGGCCTCGTCTACCGGCAGTCCGACCAGCGCTACCGCCTCGGCGCCCGTCTCTTCGCCCTCGCGCAGGAGGCGATGGAGAACCTCGACGTCCGTGAGATCGCCCATCCCCACCTCGTCCGCCTCAACGAGACGTGCGGCCACACCGTCCACCTCGCCGTGTACGAGGAGAACGAGGTGCTCTACATCGACAAGGTGGACAGCCGCTACCCGGTGCGCATGTACTCCCGCATCGGCAAACCGGTGGCCATCACGGTCGCGGCCGTCGCGAAGCTGCTGCTCGCCGACCTGCCCGAGGCCGAGCGCCGCGCGGTCGCCGAGCGGCTCGACTACCCCCTCTACACAGCCCGTTCCACGCCGGACGCCGCCGCCTTCCTCAAGGAACTGGCGACCGTGCGGGAACAGGGCTGGGCCACCGACCTCGGCGGCCACGAGGAGTCCATCAACTGTGTCGGCGCCCCGATCCGCGGCGCCGACGGCCGCGTGGTGGCCGCGATGTCGGTCTCCGCGCCGAACGTCGTCGTCACCGCCGGCGAACTCCTCACCCTCCTCCCGCTGGTGCGCGCCACCGCGGACACCATCAGCGGCGAGTACTCCGGCAGGACGCCGGTGACCGATCCCGGCCGGAACCCCGTGTGAACGGCACGGAACTCCCCTGACCGGCCCGACCGACAAGGACACCGCATGACCGACAAGACCGCGCTCACTCCCGGCACCCACACCACCCCGCCCGCGAGGTTCTCCCACGGGGTGCGCAAGGGCTACATCCTCCAGGTCGCCGGCCAGGTCGGCTTTCTGCCCGCCCAGGAGGGCCGGCCGCCCACGCCCGCCGGCCCCACCCTGCGCGAGCAGACCCTCCAGACCCTCGCCAACGTCAAGGCGATCCTCGAAGAGGGCGGCGCGAGCTGGGACGACGTGATGATGATCCGCGTCTACCTCACCGACGTGGATCACTTCGCGGAGATGAACGACATCTACAACGCGTACTTCGACGAGCAGGGCCTCACCCAGCCGCCCGCCGCGCGCACGACCGTCTACGTCGGCCTGCCCGCGGGCCTCCTCATCGAGATCGACGCCCTCGCCGTACTCGGCTGAGGCCGCCGTTCCGCAGTCCCGCACTCCCGCACGTCCTCACGGCACGGCGCCCTTCCCGCACGTTCCCGGTTCCCGCCCGGACAGGGGGCGGCCCTCCACGCCACCCTGGTGCGCCGTGCCGCGATCCGCCCTGCCCGAAAGCCGTATGCACTCACGCAGAGGACCCCCGCATGTCCCCTTCGCTCGCCGCAGTCACGGACGCGCCACCGCACACCGGAGGCCTGCTCCTCCTCGTCGACGGCACCCCCGGACTGCTCCTGGTCGCCGCCCTCGGCATCGCCCTGCTGCTCTTCCTCATCATCAAGGCGCGGCTCCAGCCCTTCGTGGCGCTGCTCGCCGTCTCCATGGCCGTCGGCCTGCTCGCCGGCCTGTCGGTCACCGAACTGTTCGGCACCGTCCAGCGCTCGGACGCCGTCTCCACCATCGAGTCCGGCATGGGCGGCATCCTCGGCCATGTCGCCATCATCATCGGCCTGGGCACGATGCTCGGCGCGATCCTCGAAGTCAGCGGCGGCGCCGAGGTGCTGGCATCCCGGCTGCTCGGCCTGTTCGGCGAGCGGCGGGCGCCCCTCGCCATGGGACTGACCGGCCTGATCTTCGGCATCCCCGTCTTCTTCGACGTCGGCATCTTCGTCCTGGCGCCGATCGTGTACGCGGCGGCCAAGCGGTCCGGCAGGTCGATCCTCCTGTACTGCCTGCCGCTGCTCGCCGGCCTGTCCATGACCCACGCCTTCCTGCCGCCGCACCCGGGCCCGGTCGCCGCCGCCGGTCTGCTGCACGTACCGCTCGGCTGGGTGGTCCTGATGGGCATCGTCTGCGGCATCCCGGCGGTGCTCGCCGCGTGGGCGTTCTCGGCGTGGATCGGCCGGCGCGTCTTCGTCCCGGTGCCGCAGGACATGGTCGAGGCGGCGGAGGACGCCCGGCTGGCCGTGCGCGAGGAGCGGCGACGGGCGACCGCCCAGCACTCCGGGGGTGCCCAGGGCCTCGAAGCGACCGCGCCCGGCGCTACCGACATGACCGGCGCGACCGGCGCTACCGGCGCCGCCCGGTTGGCGGTCGCGAGTGACGGTGCCGGCCCGGACGCCGGCACCGTCGCGGAAGCCGGCGGCACCGCGCCGCGGGAGAGGCCGGTGCCGCTGGGCACGGTGCTCGGCATCATCGGCACCCCCCTGGTGCTGATCCTCGCCGCGACCTTCTCGTCGATCGCCCTCGACCCGTCCACGGGCCGCTCGGTGATCGAGTTCTTCGGTCACCCGTTCGTGGCGCTCACCCTCGCCCTGCTCCTCGCCTACTGGCTGCTCGGCATCCGACGCGGCTGGTCCCGCAAGTCCCTGGAGGCGGTGTCGACGTCGTCACTGAAGCCGGTCGGCAACATCCTGCTGGTGGTCGGCGCGGGTGGGGTCTTCGGCGCGGTGCTCAAGGCCAGCGGGGTCGCGCAGGCCCTCTCGGACACCTTCAACGGGGTCGGTCTGCCGGTGATCGCGCTGTCCTACCTGATCTCGCTGGTGCTGCGGGTGGCGCAGGGCTCCGCGACGGTCGCCATCGTCACCACGGCGGGCATCGTCGCCCCCCTGCTGGCCGAGGGACACCACTCCCAGGCGTTCCTCGCCCTCGTCATCATGGCGATCTCGGCGGGCTCCATCTTCGCCTCGCACGTCAACGACGGCGGTTTCTGGATGGTGGCGAAGTACTTCGGCATCAGCGAGCGGGACACGCTGCGGACGTGGACGGTCCTGGAGAGCGTGCTGTCGCTGGCCGGGTTCGCGGTGGCGGCGGTGCTGAGCGTGTTCGTCTAGGGAACCAGTGCCGGGGCAGGCGACGTTCGCCCCGTCGCGACGCCCGGCACGCCGGGAGCACCCACCGGACGCCGCTCCTCGACGGGTGAACGTTGCCTGCCGCGGCACCAGAGAAGGGGTGTCGAGGGGTTGTAGGCGTCCGATAACGAAGTAGGGGCTGGCTGTTCCGGACACAGGATCGTCGACCATACTGCCCGCTGTGGAGCAGCGCATAGGTTCGAGCAGCCAGCCCCTGAAGGCCGAGCCCGTGAAGGGCGCCGGCTTCGACCCGGCCTTCATCCCGGGGCTCACCGTCCCCGCCGTCGCGGCTGCGGCCGCCGGTCCGAAGGACGCCGGTCCCGAGGACGCCGAGCCGGAGAAGCCGTCCTCTGCCGAGGACGCCTCCGCCGCCGAGGAGGCGTCCCTCGACGGGAGCGACTCCCCGCAGGCCGGCGGGCCGGTGGACGCCGCCCCCGCCGGCGGCGCCCCGGCTCACGACTCCCTCCCGGAGGACGGGACCGCCGAGGGCCCCGTCTTCGAGGCCTCCGACCGCCGGGCGCGGATCGTCGCCGACCGCAAGGGCGTACGGCTGAGCCTGGACGACCAGGAGTGCGAGTTCCGCTGGGAGGAGATCGGCGCGGTGGAGACCGAAGTCCCGCGCTTCGGCAAGCGGTTCACCGTCACGGTGCACACCCCGGACCGCCGCTGGTACCCGATCGAGATCGAGGCCCCGGCCCGGAGCCGCTTCCAGGAGTGGGAGACGCGCCTGGACGAGGTCCTGGACGCGTACTTCGAGGACGGCGAGGCGAAGCCGGCAGCGGATGCCAAGGACGACACGAAGTCCGAGGACGACACGAAGCCCGAGGACGGCACGAAGCCCGAGGACGGCACGAAGCCCGAGGACGACACGAAGTCCGAGGACGCCGAAAGCACCGGGAAGGGCGCGGACGCCCGGAAGCCCGCCGACGGCGACGGGTCCTGACGGCTGCTCCTCCGGCCGCCGTCGCGGGTTCCCGGACCGCTGCGACGGCGGATCGGGTGGCTCCGGTGGTCGCGGCGTACGCCGCGACCGACGCGTCGGTGCCCTGGCCGGGCCTTCGGAGGAGCCGTGGGCGCGGCCGGAGACCCGGTTCCCGGCGGGCCGCCCGGGACCCG
>NZ_JBSFNN010000135.1:0-10854 GCF_053587115.1 Streptomyces sp. NPDC003697 | reverse complement strand
CCCATGACCGTCTTCCCCCGTCCCGTCCACCAGCGGGCCGATCTGCTGCACCCCCTCTTCCACCCAACCGCGCCCGCCGCCGCGATGCGCCGCCGGCGCCCGCGTCAACCGGGCGCCCCCCGCGGCCGACTTGGCGACCCCTCTCGCTGGACGCCGGGCAGGTCGTTGTTACGGTGCACCGCGTGTCCGACTCCTCGCGCGATACCGTCGAAGGCGCCGGCTGGGGAAGCGCCGACCCCGGCACCTACCGGCAGCTCATGCCCGGCCGGGTCGAGAAGCTCTCGTGGCTCGATCCCCGGACGCTGTGGGCCGCCCGCAACGGCGTGGTGGCCTCCTGGTTCGGGGACCCCACGGGCGCCATCCGCGGCCGCTGGGCGGCGCAGCGGGCGGCCGCCGGCGCTCCCGCGGACAAGGTGATCCGGCGTGAGGACCCGGACCCCTTCTCCTTCCTGGTCCTCGGCGACACCGGTGAGGGCGGCGAGAGCCAGTACGCGGTCGTGCCGGGTCTTCTCAAGGCCGGTCGTGACACGGCCTTCGCCGTGATCGCCAGCGATGTGATCTACCCCGTGGGCAGCACCGACGACTACGGCACCAAGTTCTTCCGCCCCTACCGTGACTATCCGGCGCCCGTCTACGCCGTACCCGGCAACCACGACTGGTACGAGGGCCTGAGCGGCTTCATGCGCGTCTTCTGCGGCGACGCCCCGCCGCCGGCCCCGGAGCCGGCGTCGCGGCCGCCGAGCCGGGCCTGGCTCCGGACGCTGCTGTGGCACCGGCCGCGCCCGGTCGACGAGCGACGCCTGGCCGAGGCGCGGGAGCTGCGGTCGGCGCCGGCCCAGCAGGCCGTGCAGCCGGGCCCGTACTGGGCGATCGACGCCGGGCCGGTGCGCATCGTCGGCATCGACACCGGCCTGCTCGGCACGATCGACGCCGAGCAGGGCGCGTGGCTGCGCGAGGTGTCGCGGGGGCCCCGCCCGAAGATCCTGATCACCGGCTCGCCGCTGTACGTGGACGGCGAGCACCGTCCCTGCGCCATCGAGGGCGGCGGCACCGTCGACGACGTCGTGCGCGACCCCGCCCACCGGTACGTGGCGGCGATAGGCGGCGACATCCACAACTACCAGCGCTACCCGGTGGACGTGGACGGACGCGTCGTCCAGTACGTCGTCTCGGGCGGCGGCGGGGCGTTCATGCACGCCACGCACACCATCCCTCGCGTGTCGGTCGCCGACGTCACGGAGGGGGACTTCCGCTGCTACCCGCTGCGCGGCGACTCGCTGGCCTTCTACAGCGCGCTGTACGGCCACCGGCTGCGGCTGCGCCGCTTCTTCGCACTCACCGAGGCGGAGGCGGCCGCGGTGGTGGCTGAGCGGCTCGGCATCCCGCCCACCCGCGCCGCCGGCGCGCCCGTCCGGGTCACCCGGCGCGTCCGCCTGGTCGCGAGCCTGCTGGGCACCGGGCGCCGCCCCGACCGCGCGTCCCGCTTCCGCCTGCCGGTCCGCAAGATCTACACCCGGCTGTTCTCCCCCGGCTCGGTGACCTACCGCCCGCCGTTCTTCAAGTCGTTCCTGCGGCTGGACGTGTCCCCGGAGGCGATCCGGCTGCGCTGCTTCGCCGCGACCGGGAACCTCGCCCAGGAAGCCGACCCGCCGGTCGAGGACGAGGTGACGATCCCCCTGACGTGAGCGGGACCGGCACCGGCGCGGCGCCGCGTCCCACCGGCCCTTCCTCCGGCACACCGTCACCCCGGCCGGACGGGGCCCCGGTTCACCACCGTCCCGGCTCGCTGCCGACGACGGCCTCGGACGGCGTGCCGTCCACGCCGGCCGGCACGTCGCCCGCCAGCATCACGCGGTGCATGATCCGCGGGTGGCCGAGGTGGGCGTTGTCGCCGGGGGCCAGGTGGATCGTGGCCCGGTTGTCCCAGAAGGCCACGCTGCCCGGCTCCCAGCGGAAGCGCACCGTGTACTCGGGCCGGACGGCCTGCTCCAGCAGCATCTGCAGGACGGCCGCACTCTCGGCGCGGGTCAGGCCCACGATCCGCTCGACGTAGTAGCCGTTGACGAAGAGCACCCGCTCCCGCGTCTCCGGATGGACGCGCACCAGGGGGTGGACGGTGGCGATCTGGTGCTCCAGCAGGTGACGGACGTAGGCGTCGTCGCCGGGCCGCGGCTGGTAGCCGACGCCGAGCCGGTGCTCGGCGCGCAGCCCGTCGGCGAAGGCACGCACGGGCGCGGACAGTCCGGCGTAGGCGGCGGCCAGGTTCGACCAGGTCGTGTCGCCGCCGTACGGCGGGACGGTCTCGGCGCGCAGGATCGTCGCGGCGGGCGGATCGACCCGGGCCCCGTGGTCGCAGTGCCAGCCGCGCAGCAGGGTGTGCCGGCGGCGCCGCAGCCACTCCTCGTGGTCCATGCCGTAGCGCCCGCCCAGCTCCAGCCGGTCGGCGGTGGTCTCCACCTCGGGCACGTCCGGCGGCGAGGCGCCGCCCCGTCGCCGCAGCACGACCGGCTCACCGAAGCGGCGTGCGAACGCCACGTGCGCCGCGTGGTCCAGCCGCTGGCCGCGGAAGAACACCACCTTCCACCGCAGCACGGCCGCCCGGATCGCGGCGACCTGGGCGTCGTCGAGGCCCGCCGCCAGATCGACTCCCGTGATCTCGGCTCCGATGTGCCCGGCGACCGGGTGGGCCTCGAGCCCGCCCGTCCGCCTCTCCCGCGCCGTGCCCGTGCCCGGTCCCGTGCCCGTCATGATCGCTCCGATGGTCGTCCGTGGTGGTGCGGTCCCGGGAAGATCGTGACAGCGATCGGCGGCCGTGGCGAGGCACCGGGATGCCGGAGGCAGGTGCGCCCCCGTACCGGTGCGGGCCGGCGTGCCCGACCCCGCGTCTCCGGCATGATCCGCCCGACAACACCCGATCAGCCGACGGTCACCGACGTCATGACCGGGTACGCCTAGGAGCGGCCGGCGTTCCCGGCGACACCGCGGGCCCACAGCACGAGCGGCACCTGCAGGGGCAGCCGCCCCAGGGCCGCCAGGCGCTGCGGAGCCGGGCGGTGCCGCCAGTCCACGGCCATCTTCACGTTGGCGGGGAAGACCGCGACGAAGAACGCCGCCGTGGCCAGTGCGGCCGACCGCCGGGTCCGGGGCACGGCGAGGCCCGCGGCCAGGGCGAGCTCGGCCGCGCCGCTGACGTACGTCCAGGTCCGCGGACTGCCCGGCAGGGCCTTCGGGACGATGGCGTCGAACGACCGCGGAGCGGCGAAGTGGGCGGCACCCGCCGTGGCCAGCAGGCCGGCGAGCAGCAGGGGTGAGCGTTGTGACCGGGGCACGGTTCCTCCTCCGATGGTGTGAGGCGCGATCCTACTGAACGGTAGGTACGTGCGGGGCGGGCAGGTCCCGCACGCCCGGCCGGGCCCGCGGCGGCGCGTCCGGCGGGGTCCCTGCCGGGCTGCGCGAAGGCCGTCCGGCGCGGGCCCCCGTTCAGGGGAAAGTGGCCCGGCCGGGGCTTGGCCGCGGACGGGTCCGTCGACAACTCAGCCGTGAACCTGCCGCTGATCGCTCCCATGCTCGCCACCCCCGGCACCCTGCCGCCCGCGGCGCAGGACGCGCGGTGGGCGTACGAGACCAAGCAGGACGGCCAGCGCGTGGTGTCCTACCTGGCCGGCGACGGCAGTCTGGTGCTGCGGGCCCGCTCCGGGGACGACATCACCGCCGCCTACCCCGAACTTCGCCCGCTCGGCAGCGCCCTGGGCACCACGCCGGCGGTGCTCGACGGCGAGGTGCTGGCGCTCGACGAGCAGGGGCGCGCCGACTTCCAGCTGCTGCAGGGCCGTATGGGGCTGGCACACGCGCCCGCCCGCGCGGCGCTCCGGGCCGCCCGGGTCCCCGTCCACCTGGTGCTGTTCGACGTGATGCACCTGGGCGGACGCTCCCTGCTCGGGCTGCCCTACGCCCGCCGCCGGGAGCGGCTGGAGGAGCTGGGACTCCAGGGGCCGCACTGGTCGACACCAGCGGCGATCGTCGGGCACGGCGCCCAGGCCCTGGCCGCCACCCGTGAGCACGGCCTGGAGGGTCTCGTCTGCAAGCGGCTGGACTCGGTCTACGAACCGGGCGTGCGGTCGCGGGCCTGGATCAAGATCCGCAACATGCTGAGCGAGGACGTGATCGTCGGCGGCTGGCTGCCGGGCAAGGGCCGGCTGACGGGGCTTCCGGGCGCCGTGCTGGTGGGTCAGCGGGCCGCCGGGCGGCTGCGCTACGTCGGCAGCGTGGGCACCGGCTGGAGCGAGGCGGAGCGGTCGGAACTCGCCGCCCTGCTGGCGGCCCTGGCGACCGGCGTGTGCCCCTTCGACCCCGCACCGGCCGCGCCCGGGGCGCACTGGGTGCTGCCCCGGCTCGTCGGCGAGGTCCGCTACAGCGTCCGCACCCGGGCGGGGATGCTGCGCCAGCCGTCGTGGCTGCGGCTGCGCTCGGACCTCACGCCCGAGGAGTCCGCGGCGGACCTGCCGGAAGCCCCGTCCGGCTGACAGGCCGTCACGCGATCGCCGTTCAGGCCGGTTTCACCGTGGCGACTGCTGTTCACCCCTTGGCACCGGGACCAGGGCACGGCAAGCTGAACTGCCTTGCCCCCCACAGCCGTTGGGCTGCGCCCAAGAGGAGGACGCAGTGTCGTCAGCGACGTTCACCCCCCGCCGCGGGCGATGGCTGACCGGTCTGGCCGGCGCCGTCGCACTGGTCATCGCCTTCCCCGCCACGGCCTTCGCCGCGCCCCCTCCGGCGCTGCCCGCCAATGCCGAACCCCTGGAGAGGACGTTCCAGCCCGCCTTCGACTACGACACGGACGGCTGCTACCCGTCGCCCGCCATCGGACCCGACGGCACGGTCAACGGCGGCCTCAACCCGACCGGTGCCCTCAACGGCAACTGCCGCGACGCCTCGGACCTGGACAACACCAACAGCTACGCGCGCTACAAGTGCAACAACGGCTGGTGCGCCGTCCTCTACGGCCTGTACTTCGAGAAGGACCAGGCCCTGCCCGGCACCAGCCTGGGCGGGCACCGGCACGACTGGGAACACGTCGTGGTGTGGGTGCAGGACAACGGGCACAACGAGGCCGAGTACGTCGCCACATCGGCGCACGGAGACTTCACGGTCCACGGCCGCGACCAGATCCGCTGGGACGGCACCCACCCCAAGGTCGTCTACCACAAGGACGGCATCGGCACCCACTGCTTCCGCGCGGCCAACACCAACGACGAGCCGCCCGAGAACCACTACCACGCCTGGCAGTTCCCCACCCTCGTCGGCTGGAACGGCTACCCCGCCGGGCTGCGCGACAAGCTGAGCGCCTACGACTTCGGCAGCGCCCACTTCGGCCTGAAGGACGGCGACTTCGCGTCGCACCTCGCCAAGGCGAAGCCGGCCGGGATCGCCTTCGACCCCTACGCGTGAGCCCGGGCCCGCGCCCTCCGGTGCGGCTCCACCGCGGGTCCGGGAGCCCGGCCGGCACCGGGGCCCCGACGGTCTATCGTGTCCGCATGTCCGTCCCCGAACTGATCCGCGTCGTCTCCCGCGACTCCCCCATGGCGCTCGCCCAGGTCGAGCGTGTCCGCACCGAGTTGGCCGCGCTGTACCCCGCGGTGCGCACCGAGGTGGTGCCGGTGCGCACCACCGGCGACAGATGGCTGGGCGACCTGTCCAAGGTCGAGGGCAAGGGCGCCTTCACCAAGGAGGTCGACGCGGCGCTGCTGGCGGGTGAGGCGGACCTCGCGGTGCACTGCCTCAAGGACGTGCCCGCCGACCGTCCCCTGCCGGCGGGCACGACGTTCGCCGCGTTCCTGAAGCGGGACGACATCCGCGACGCACTCGTCCACCCGGGCGGGCTCACCCTGGACGAACTGCCGGCCGGTACCCGGATCGGCACGTCCTCGGTGCGGCGGGTCGCGCAACTGGCCTCGTCCCACCCGCACCTGCAGTGCGTGCCGTTCCGGGGCAACGCCAACCGCCGGCTGGAGAAGCTGGCGGCCGGCGAGGCGGACGCGCTGCTCCTGGCCGCGTCCGGTCTGGAGCGCATCGGACGGCAGGACGTGATCAGCGACGTCCTCTCCCCGGAGACGATGGTCCCGCCGATCGGCGCCGGAATCCTCGCCCTGCAGTGCAGGGAGGACGACGACGAGCTGATCGAGGCCGTCGGCGCGCTCGGCGACCGGGACACCCTCCGGGCCGCCACCGCGGAGCGCATGCTCCTGCACGTGCTGCAGGGTCATTGCAACAGCCCGATCGCCGGCTACGCGCAGACCGACCGCGGCGGTGAACTCTCGCTGCGCGCCTGCGTGTTCACCCCGGACGGCAAGACCCGGCTGAACGCCCACGAGTGGGCGGGCCGCCTGGACGCCGCCACCCTGGGGACGTCGGTCGCGGTCGCCCTGCTCCGTCAGGGCGCCCGGGAGATCATCGACGGCATCCCCCACTGATCCGGTGGCGCCGCCGCGGGCGGTGCGGGGGCTTCGGCCCGGCGGGCGGCGTCCGTCAGCCGGGGGCGCCCGGTTCGGCCTGGTCCTTGAGGAAGTTGCTCACCTGGTGCGCCAGGCCGCCCTGACTGCCTCCGCACGGGGCCGCCACCCCGACGGACTCCTCGTGCAGACCGATGCCGCCCGTCCACAGCCGGCGGTCGGCCCACTCGTCGTCGACCCGCAGCTGGACCTGGACGTCCACCTGCGACAGGGCCGTCTCGGGACCGGCGGCGTAGAGCACCGCCGTGGCCCGGCGCAGCGGGTAGACGTCGTAGCCCTCGATGAACTGTGAATTGCGCCAGTCGACGAACGCGCTCTCCCCGTCGGGACCGATCCGCACGTCGATCTGCCCGTCCTCCAGATGGACGCCGAAGGACCGGCCGCCGCGGTTCTCGACGGTGACACGGAGACGGAAGTACGTCAGACCCTCGGACGCGTCGTCGCGTCCACGGGGCGGCTCCGCCTGCTCCAGGCGGTGGACACGGACACGCAGACCGGGGTGCCCGTCGCACTCCTGCCAGTCCCCGACCACGTTCGGCTCGTACACAGCGCACCTTTCGACTTCCAAGACTGCTTCCTATCCGTGCGCTCAGGGCACTGTCAAATGCGCGGAATGCGGCGTGTCCCCGCGAATTCCCTGGTTCTGATCACTGATCAAGCCGTGCGCAGCGGGAACCGCCGCGACGGCCGTCCGAGTGATCGCCGCGGGCGTGCCACGCATCACACCGGGCACGTCGCCGGCGGCACCGGGAGGGCCGGTCGGGTGTCACGCCGTCCCCGGCGGGGTGATCGCGCCAGGCCCGGGGCACCAGCCGCGCGTCGGCCGCCCGGTGCTCCGGTTCCCCCGGCCGGCCGGTCCGCCCCGCGGGCGGGCCTGTGCGGAGGGCCGCCCGGGGCCTCGCAGGCCTCGCGGAGCCGCGGGCTGCGGGCATCCCGGCGAGCACGAACGCCCCCTTTCCCGTCATTGAAATCGGCAGTATTTCCGGACGGCAATTCGGCGGGCGCGGTCGACAATTCATTGTCGCGCGGTAGCGCCGAGTCACTTTGCCGGGCGTCGTTTCGAAAAGCGGGAAATCGGGCATCGCCTTTTCAGTGCTTCGGACAGGAGGCACGTCCGTGGGAGCCGGCGCGCCGCGTCGCGATGTGCGCCCGGTCCGTTGCCCTGCGCCTCCCATGGTGTCCGTCCATGCAGCACCTGCTGAGGGAGGCGACTCCCATGCGCAACACCGGCAGAACCACGGCTCACCCCCATGACGACGCCCCGGACACGGCGGAGGACTTCGAACGCCTCGCCCGCCTCCCCGAGGGCCCCGAGCACAAGGAGCTCAGGGACGAACTGGTCCGGGTGTGGCTGCCCATGGCCGAGCGGATCGCCATCCGGTTCCGGGGGCGCGGCGAGGCCCTGGAGGACCTGTACCAGGTGGCGGCGCTCGGTCTGGTCAAGGCCGTCGACCACTACGATCCGGCCCGCGGTCACGCCTTCGAGGCGTACGCCGTGCCCACGATCACCGGCGAGGTCAAGCGGCACTTCCGCGACCACATGTGGACCCTGCACGTGCCGCGCCGCGTCCAGGACCTGCGCAACCGGGTCCGGCGCGCGGCGAAGGAGCTGGCCCAGACGGCGCCGGGCCACGTGCCGACCGCTGCCGAGATCGCCGCCCACACGCATCTGAGCGTGAGCGAGGTGCAGACCGGGATGGAGGCGCTGGACTGCTTCTCCGCGCTGTCGCTGGAGGCCGAGGTGCCGGGGACCGACGGTTACGCCCTCGGCGACGGGCTGGGCGAGGCGGACGCGCGCTACGACCTCGTCGTGGACCGGGTGGCCGTCACGCCGTGCCTGCTGGCGCTGCCCGAACGCGAGCGCACCATTCTCTACCTGCGGTTCTTCCGCGGCATGACGCAGAGCCGGATCGCCCAGCAGCTCGGCATCTCACAGATGCACGTGTCGCGCCTGCTGAGCGGCTGCTTCGCACAGCTGCGCGAGGAACTGCTCGCGGAGACCGGGTGAACGGCGCTCGCCGGGACCAGGCACGCGGCGCACCCGCCCGCGGGGCTGTCCTGCGGATCGCGGCGGAGGAGGGCGGCGACGCGCAGCGTCGGCAACCGAGCACAAGGCCGTGGACGTGCGTGCCGGGCCTCGCGTCTCCGGCGTGGTCCGCCGGACAGGCTCCCAGCCGCGCGGGCGCCGTCCAGGGGCCCGGGCTCACTCCTGGGGTGCTCCGGGAATCTGCGGTGGACCGTGGCGGTCGAGGGCGTCTTCCAGTTCCGCCTCGATTTCCTCCGGTATTTCCCCGGTGCGCCCCCACACCAGGATCAGTTCGGCGACATTGCGCAGTTTGACGTTGGTGTGCTGGGAGATCTCCTTCAGCACCGCCCAGCCCTGATCCGGCGGGATGTGGCCGAGCGCCACCATCATGCCGATCGCCTGGTCGACGACGGCGTGCGAGGACACGGCCTCCTTCAGCTGCGCGACCTCTTCCTCCAGCCGGAGGACTCGGTCGGCCCCGTCACCCGGCTCCTGCGGTGTGCGCGCTGTTGGTGCCACGCGTCCATCGTCCTCACTCCGCGGGCTCCCCGCCAGACGTGCGCCGTACGGCGGACCCCGGCGGTCCGGTTGCGCCGTTGCGCCGTTTCGGCACCGCCGGCCGGGTGCTCGTCGGGCGGCTTCCCCCCTTCCGGTCGGACACTGGTGTCTGGGACCGGTGGCCGCCGGTCCACGACCCCAGGACGTGCCATGAACAACGAGACACCTTCCAGCTGTCCGACGGACGTCGTCTCCACCCGCTCGGTGAGCGGCGCCCCCTGCTGGGTCAGCCTGACCAGCCGCGACCTGGAGGCCACCGAGGACTTCTACCGCGCCGTACTGGGCTGGCAGTGGCGCACGGCCCGGCTGGGCGACCGCTTCCGCATCGCGCTGTCGGACGGCACACCGGTCGCGGGGATCGCCGCGGTGGCCTCCATGTGGCACATGGCCGTCGCCTGGACGCCGTACTTCGCCGTGCCCGACGCGGACCGGGCCGTCGCCCGCGTCCAGGAGCGCGGCGGCACGGTCGCGGTCGGCCCGCTCTCCTTCCCGCCCGGGCGGGCCGCCCTGCTGGCGGACCGGGACGGCGCCACGTTCGGGATCTGGGAGGGCAAGCTCTTCTCCGACTGGGAGACATGGCGCAAGGCTGCGCCGGCCCTCATCCGGCTGCACACCCGCGACGCCTTCGACGCGGCGATCTTCTACGGAGAGGTCCTGGACTGGGCCTCGCCGCATCCCGGCTGCTGCACGGTGCACTACGAGAAGGACGAGGTCGTGCTGCGCAGCCGTGGGGAGGTGGTGGCGCGGATCGAGTCGGGGGCGCTGGAGGCGGCTCCCGACCCCACGATCCGCCCGCACTGGCAGATCCACTTCCGGGCGGCCGACGTGGCCGCCTGCGCGCGGGCCGCGGAGGCCCACGGAGGCAGCGTCCTGCGCGAGAGCGCCGACGAGGCTGCGCTCCGCGACCCGGACGGCGCCCAGTTCACGGTCACCTCGCGCCGCGAGGGCTGAGCCCGCCGGCGCCGCACGGGTCGGGGGACCGGCCGGCCGCCGGACCGGTCACCGTCCGGCCTTCTTCTTCGGCGGCCGGGACAGCAGGACGAGACTGCGCGCCTCGACGCCGATCTCGCTGCCCGGCTTGTGTTCGGCCTCGTCCGGCGGTCCCTCGGGCGTGGCCGTGTCGATGAGCGTCGTCCAGCGCTCGCCGTAGGCGGCCCCGGGCAGGCGGAAGCCCACCGGCTCCCAGTAGCCGTTGAGCAGCAGCAGGAAGGAGTCGTCCACCACCGGCCGGCCCCGCGCGTCGGGCTCGGCGATGGCGTCGCCGTTGAGGAAGACGGCGACGGAGTGGGCGTCGGCCTGCTGCCAGTCCTCCTCGGTCATCTCACGGCCGTCCGGCCGCAGCCACTCCAGGTCGGGCAGCGGACGCCCGGCGTGGTTCACCGTCTCCCCGTGGAAGAAGCGGCGCCGGCGCAGGACGGGGTGGGCGGCGCGCAGTCCGATGACGTACCGCGTGAAGTCCGTGAGGGCACGCTGCTCGTCGGTGAGCCGCCAGTCGACCCAGGAGATCTCGTTGTCCTGGCAGTAGGCGTTGTTGTTGCCGCGCTGGGTGCGGCCCAACTCGTCACCGTGGCAGAGCATCGGGATGCCCTGCGAGAGCAGCAGCGTGGCCAGGAAGTTGCGCTGCTGGCGGGCCCGCAGCTCCAGCACGGCCGGGTCGTCGCTCTCGCCCTCGGCCCCGCAGTTCCAGGACCGGTTGACGCTCTCGCCGTCGCCGTTGTCCTCGCCGTTGGCCTCGTTGTGCTTGTCGTTGTACGACACGAG
>NZ_JBSFNN010000134.1:0-10896 GCF_053587115.1 Streptomyces sp. NPDC003697 | reverse complement strand
CAGTGGGGGCGCACGGCACACTGACGCACACCCAGTCCCACCGGCCACCCGGCCGGCGTCGCCGCGGGTCGATTCCCGCGGGGGCGCCGCGCTTCCTGCGTCTTCGTCTCAGGCCTTGCGGGCCCGCGCCGTCTTCTGGGCGGGCACCGTCTTCTTGCCGGTCCCGGCGGCCTTCTTGGCCGCGGCGGAGCCGGCCGTCCTGGCCGTCGCCGTCCTCTTCGCCGTCGCGGCGGCCGCCACCGCCTTCTTGGCGGCGGCCCTGCCCGGCGCCCGGACCGGCTCGGCGTCGCTGATCCGGTCGGCATCGAGCACCTCGCGCAGGAACTTGCCGGTGTGGCTGGCCGGTACCGCGGCCACCTGCTCAGGCGTGCCCTCGGCGACGACCAGGCCGCCGCCGGCGCCGCCCTCGGGTCCCATGTCGACGAGCCAGTCGGCCGTCTTGATCACGTCGAGGTTGTGCTCGATGACGATGACCGTGTTGCCCTTGTCGACCAGACCGGACAGGACCTTCAGCAGCTTGCTGATGTCCTCGAAGTGCAGACCGGTCGTCGGCTCGTCCAGGACGTAGACCGTGCGGCCGGTGGAGCGGCGCTGCAGCTCGCTGGCGAGCTTCACACGCTGCGCCTCACCACCGGAGAGGGTCGTCGCCGACTGGCCGAGCCGGACGTAGCCGAGGCCGACGTCGTTCAGGGTCCGCAGGTGACGGGAGATGCCGGGCACCGCGTCGAAGAAGTCCATGGCCTCCTCGATCGGCATGTTCAGCACGTCGGCGATGGACTTGCCCTTGTAGTGGACCTCCAGGGTCTCCCGGTTGTACCGGGCGCCGTGGCAGACCTCGCACGGGACGTACACGTCCGGGAGGAAGTTCATCTCGATCTTGATCGTGCCGTCGCCCGCGCAGTTCTCGCAGCGGCCGCCCTTGACGTTGAAGGAGAAGCGCCCCGGCAGGTAGCCGCGGACCTTCGCCTCGGTCGTCTCGGCGAACAGCTTGCGGATGTGGTCGAAGACGCCGGTGTACGTCGCCGGGTTCGACCGCGGGGTGCGGCCGATGGGCGACTGGTCGACGTGCACGACCTTGTCCACGAGGTCGTCGCCGTCCACGCGCGTGTGCCGCCCCGGGACGTTGCGGGCGCCGTTCAGCTCCCGGGCCAGGTGCGTGTACAGGATGTCGTTGACGAGTGTCGACTTGCCGGAGCCGGACACGCCGGTGACGGCCGTGAACACGCCCAGCGGGAACGAGACGTCGATGTCCTGGAGGTTGTTCTCACGGGCGCCGTGCACCGTGAGCTGCCGGGAAAGGTCGCGCGGGCGCCGGACGTCGGGCACCGGGATGGCCTTCTTGCCGGACAGGTACAGCCCGGTCTGCGACTCGGCGTTGGCGAGCAGCTCCTTCAGGGAGCCGCTGTGCACCACCTTGCCGCCGTGCTCGCCCGCGCCGGGACCGATGTCGACGATCCAGTCGGCCACCTTGATGGTGTCCTCGTCGTGCTCGACGACGATGAGCGTGTTGCCCATGTCGCGCAGCCGGACCAGGGTCTCGATCAGCCGGTGGTTGTCGCGCTGGTGCAGGCCGATGGACGGCTCGTCCAGGACGTACAGGACGCCGACGAGACCGGAGCCGATCTGGGTGGCCAGGCGGATGCGCTGGGCCTCGCCGCCGGAGAGTGTGCCGGCCGCACGGTTCAGCGAGAGGTAGTCCAGACCGACGTCGACGAGGAAGCGCAGCCGCTCGTTGACCTCCTTCAGGACCCGCTCGGCGATCTTCTTGTCGCGGGACGTGAGTTTCAGCTCGCCCAGGAACTCCGCGCAGTCGCTGATGGACATCGCGGAGATCTCCGCGATGGACCTGCCCATGATCGTCACCGCGAGGACGACCGGCTTCAGACGCGTGCCCTCGCAGCCCGGGCAGGGCACCTCGCGCATGTAGCCCTCGAAGCGCTCGCGGCTGGCGTCGCTCTCGGCCTCGCTGTGCCGGCGCTTGACGAAGGGGACGGCGCCCTCGAAGGGCGTGGTGTACCTGCGCTCGCGCCCGTAGCGGTTGCGGTAGCGGACCTCGACCTGGGTCTTGTGTCCGTACAGCAGGGCCTTCTTCGCGCGCTGCGGCAGGCCCGCGAAGGGGATGTCGGTGCGGAACCCGAGCGCGTCCGCCAGGGCACCGATCAGGCGGTCGAAGTAGTCCTTGGTGTGCCCGTGCGACCAGGGGTGGATGGCGCCCTCGTCGAGGGACTTCTCCTCGTCCGGGACGATCAGCTCGGGGTCGACCTCCATCCGCGTGCCGATGCCGGTGCACTCGGGACAGGCGCCGAAGGGCGAGTTGAAGGAGAAGGAGCGGGGCTCCAGCTCCTCGAAGGACAGGTCGTCGTAGGGGCAGTACAGGTGCTCGGAGTACATGCGCTCGCGCTCGGGGTCGTCCTCGGGAAGGTCGACGAAGTCGAGCACGACCATGCCGCCGGACAGCCCGAGGGCCGTCTCCACGGAGTCGGTGAGGCGGCGCTTGGCGGAGTCCTTCACCGTGAGGCGGTCGACGACCACCTCGATGGTGTGCTTCTCCTGCTTCTTCAGCGTGGGCGGCTGGGAGAGCTGGACGGTCTCGCCGTCCACCCGCGCGCGGCTGTAGCCCTTGGTCTGCAATTCGGCGAAGAGATCGACGAACTCACCCTTGCGCTCCCGCACCAGCGGGGACAGCACCTGGAAACGGCTGCCCTCCGGCAGCTCCAGGACCCGGTCGACGATGGCCTGCGGCGACTGGCGCGAGATCGGACGGCCGCACTCGGGACAGTGCGGCTTGCCGATGCGCGCGAAGAGCAGCCGCAGGTAGTCGTAGACCTCGGTGATGGTGCCGACCGTCGAACGGGGGTTGCGCGAGGTGGACTTCTGGTCGATGGAGACCGCCGGTGAGAGGCCCTCGATGAAGTCGACGTCCGGCTTGTCCATCTGGCCGAGGAACTGCCGGGCGTAGGAGGAGAGGGACTCCACGTAGCGCCGCTGGCCCTCCGCGAAGATCGTGTCGAAGGCCAGGGAGGACTTGCCCGACCCGGACAGGCCCGTGAAGACGATGAGCGAGTCCCGAGGCAGGTCGAGCGAGACATTCTTCAGGTTGTGCTCGCGCGCGCCACGGACGATGAGACGGTCGGCCACGCCGGTCCGCACCTTTCTTGAGAGAAGTGACAGGGGCGGGGCCCCAGTGCTTTCTCAGACTAGGGGGAGCCACTGACAACGCCGGTTCGGTTGCCCGGATGCATAACAACCCCTGGCTCTCCAGCATGCCCGACGCCGGGTACGACCTTATGGCACGCACATTCGATTTACGGGCGAGGTCGGCCACCTTCACCCGAACGTGTCACGCGGCTAGGGTCGCCCCCATGATTGATCACGCGCGCGACCTGGCCTCTGTACGAGAAGCGACCGATCGGCTCCTCACCGCAGTGGCTGAACTGGACAACGCGGCTGTGACCCACACGTCACGCCTTCCCGGCTGGAGCCGTGGTCATGTGCTCGCTCACGTCGCCCGCAACGCCGACGCTCTCGTGAACGTCCTCGAGGGGCGTGCCATGTACGTCAGCGCCGAGGCGCGCGACGCCGACATCGAGCGGGACGCCTCGCGCTCCCTCGGCGCGCAGTTCGACGACGTGCGCGAGAGCGCGGCCCGCTTCCAGCGGACGGCGGAGGCGCCCGCCGACTGGTCGCGCACCGTCGAGCTGCGCAACGGCGTCACCGACTCCGCGGCGCGGGTGCCGTTCCGGCGGTGGGTGGAGGTCGAACTGCACCATGTGGACCTGGGCATCGGGTACGAGCTGGAGGACCTGCCGGCCGAGTTCGTGGAGCGGGAGATCGACTTCCTCGTCGCGCGGTTCCGGGGAAACCCGGACGTGCCGGCCACCCGGCTGACGGACGGCGCGCGCGTCTGGAGCACTGGCCGGGACGCGGCCGGATCCCCGGTCACCGTCACGGGGGGCCGTGCGGACCTGCTGGGCTGGCTCGCCGGGCGCCGAGAGGGGGCCGCCCTGACGGTGGACGGCGGATCCCTCCCGCGACTTCCCGCGCTATAGGCTGACGGCCATGACGTACACCGGAGAGGTGCGGGTCGGCGGCCCGGCGGACGTGCACGAGCTGAGCGCCCTGATGATCACCAAGATGGCGGTCGGCCCCATGGACAACAACGTCTACCTGCTGCGCTGCCGGGCCACGGACGAGCAGTTGCTGATCGACGCCGCCAACGACGGCAGGACGCTGCTCGGCATGATCGGTGTCGACGGCATCGCCTCCGTCGTCACCACCCACCGGCACGCCGACCACTGGCAGGCACTGGCCGAGGTCGTCGCGGCGACCGGAGCGCGCACGTACGCGGGCCGCGAGGACGCCGAAGGCATCCCCGTGCCCACCGACGTCCTCGTCGACGACGGCGACACGATCCGGGTGGGGCGCGTGCAGCTCACCGCCCGCCATCTGGTCGGGCACACGCCGGGCTCCATCGCGCTGGTCTACGACGACCCGCACGGCCACCCGCACCTGTTCACGGGCGACTGCCTCTTCCCCGGGGGCGTCGGCAACACGCACAAGGACCCGAAGGCCTTCGCCAGCCTGATCCACGACATCGAGACGAAGATCTTCGACGTGCTCCCGGACGAGACGTGGGTCTATCCGGGGCACGGCAACGACACCACACTGGGCGCGGAGCGGCCCCACCTGCCGGAGTGGCACGCCCGCGGCTGGTGACCGCCCCGGTCGGCGGAACGGCCGGCTCACGCCTCCGTCAGCGCCGGCCCGGCCAGTGTCGCGACCCGCTCCACACCGAACACGTAGCCCTGTACACCGCAGCCGGCGATGACGCCGTCGGCGCGCAGGGAGACGTACGAATGGTGCCGGAACGCCTCGCGCTGGTGGATGTTGGAGATGTGCACCTCCAGCACCGGCATGCCGTCGCAGGTGTTGAGCGCGTCGAGGATCGCGACGGAGGTGTGCGAGTAGGCACCCGGGTTGATCACGATGCCGCAGTGGTTCAGCCGGGCCTCGTGGATCCAGTCGACCAGCTCCCCCTCGTGGTTCGACTGCCGGAAGTCCACCGTGCCGCCGTGCGCGGCCGCCGCCTTCACGCACAGTGCCTCGACGTCGGCGAGCGTGTCGGAGCCGTAGATCTCCGGCTGACGCCGGCCGAGCAGGTTCAGGTTGGGGCCGTTGAGAATCATGATCGGGGCGTTGGCCAGGGTGCGGGGCACGGTTCCTCCGGTCCGTCGGTGGTTGCGGCGGTGCGCTGACCACCGCTTCTCGGACCCGGTCTATCACGCTCCACCGACGACGGGTGCCCTCCTGCCGGGCACCCGGCACCCCGGTCCCGGTGGCGGCGGAGCCGGGTGAGGACGGGTGGCCGAGTGCGCGGGCGATCGTAACCGGGCCGGTGCCGTCGCGGGCGCGAACGGCCGGCGCGTCACGGGTTGACAGCCAGCTCCAGGTAGGCCGCGAAGATCACCAGGTGGACGCCGCCCTGGAGCGGTGTCGCCCGGCCCGGCACCACCGTCAGCGAGCTGACCACCACCGTCAGGGCCAGCAGCAGCATGTGCGTGGCACCGAGGCCCAGGAGCAGGGGCCCGGAAAGCCAGATGGACGCCAGGGCCACGGCCGGGATGGTCAGGCCGATGCTGGCCATCGCGGAACCGAGTGCGAGGTTGAGGCTGGTCTGCACCCGGTCCCGCCGGGCGGCGCGCAGCGCGGCGATGGTCTCCGGCAGCAGGACCAGCAGTGCGATGATCACGCCGACCACGGCGTGATGCAGCCCGGCGGCCGCCACCCCGGACTCGATGGTGGGCGAGACGCCCTTGGCCAGCCCCACCACGCCGATCAGGGCCAGACCCAGCAGTCCGATACTGGTCCACGCGGCACGGGCGGAGGGCACCTTGGCGTGTTCCTCCGTGGCGATCACCTCGCCGTGCCGGGTGATCGGCAGGAAGTAGTCGCGGTGCCGGACGGTCTGGGTCGTCACGAACAGGCCGTAGAGGACCAGCGAGGAGAGCGCGGCGAACGTGAGCTGCACACCGGAGAACTCCGGGCCCGGCTTGCTGGTGGTGAACGTCGGCAGCACCAGGCTGAGCGTCGCCAGCGTCGCCACGGTGGCGAGGGCGGCGCCGGTCCCCTCCGGGTTGAAGACGGCCGTACCGTGGCGCAGCGAGCCGACGAGGAGGCACAGACCGACCAGGCCGTTGAGGGTGATCATCACCGCCGCGAAGACCGTGTCCCTGGCCAGGGTGGCGCTCTTGTCGCCGCCGTCCACCATCAGGGTGACGATCAGCGCGACCTCGATGACCGTGACGGCGACGGCCAGGACCAGCGAGCCGAAGGGTTCGCCGACCCGGTGGGCGACCACCTCGGCGTGGTGCACGGCGGCCAGCACCGAACCCGCGAGGACCGCGGTCATCACCACGACGACCGCGACGGGCAGCTCGCGTCCCCACGTCAGAGCCAGCAGGACGACCGCGACCACCGGCGCGACGGTCGTCCACTGTGCAGTGAGCGTCCGGAGCCGAGTGATCATGCTGCGATCGTTGCAGACGTGCACAGGCTTCGCATTCCAGTCCAGGACTGACGTCACTCCCTGGGGGGCGTACGGATGCCGGTGGCCCCGCAACGTCTCGGCAGGGGACCTCGGGCGGGCCCGGCGGGTGGACCCGCCTGCCGGCGGTCAGGCGTCGACGCCGCCCTTCGCGCGGGCGCCGGTGCCGCCGGCGTGGTCCTCGGCGGCCTCGGCCACCGCCTGTTTCCTGGAGGCCCTCAGACTGGTGATCGTGGTGATGGCCAGTACGGCCACGATCACGCCGAGGGAGACCGGGATGCTGATCTCCGGGACGTGCACGCCGGACTCGTGCAGCGCGTGCAGCACGAGCTTCACCCCGATGAAGCCGAGGATGACCGACAGGCCGTAGGACAGGTGGACCAGCCTCTTCAGCAGGCCGCCGATCAGGAAGTAGAGCTGCCGCAGGCCCATCAGCGCGAACGCGTTGGCGGTGAAGACGATGTACGGGTCCTGCGTCAGGCCGAAGATCGCGGGGATGGAGTCCAGCGCGAAGAGCACGTCGGTGGTGCCGATCGCGAGCATCACGACCAGCATGGGGGTCATGACGCGCCGGCCGTTCTCCCGGATCCACAGCTTGGTGCCGTGGTAGCGGTCGGCCACACCGAAGCGGCGCTCCACGGCCTTGAGCAGCTTGTTCTCCTCGTAGTCCTCGTCCTTCTCCTCGGCGCGGGCCTCCTGGACGAGCTTCCAGGCGGTCCAGATGAGGAAGGCACCGAAGAGGTAGAAGATCCACGAGAAGTTCGCGATGATCGCGGCGCCCGCGGCGATGAAGACCGCGCGCAGCACCAGGGCCATCAGCACGCCGACGAGCAGCACCCGCTGCTGGTACCGCGACGGCACGGCGAACTTCGCCATGATCAGTACGAAGACGAAGAGGTTGTCGACGCTCAGCGACTTCTCGGTGATGAAGCCGGCGAAGAACTCACCGGCGGGCTGCCCGCCGCCGAGGACGAGCAGGCCGACTCCGAAGAGGCCGGCCAGGGCGATCCAGACGACGGTCCAGATGCCGGCTTCCTTGATCGACACGTCATGGGGCTTGCGCCCGATGAAGAAGTCGACCGTGACGAGGGCGGCGAGGCCCATGATGGTGAGGACCCACAGGGTCAGGGAAACGTCCACTGCGCCTCCGGCAGATGCGTAACGGCAAACGGGTCAGCGTCGTCGCTGCCGGAGGTCTCTTCCACCCGCGGGGCCCCGGTGCACGTCGGTCGCCGGGCTGTGCGGGCCGGCGCCCCGGGATCCCACCGGATCCGTATTGACGGGTGCGCCGCAGCCATCAGGGAGTACTCCCCTCCGTACGAAAAACGGTACCCAATCACCAAGGAAAGGTAAAGGGCACGGCAAAGAAAGTACCAAGTTGCCTGGTCGGAGGATGTCAGATCGGCTCGGGGTCGCGAGGGGAAGCGCTTCCCGGTCACCGGCTCCCGTCACGTCGGGCCGCCGCGACCCGGGTCAGCACCTGCTGGACGACCTGGCTGCCGGGCGGCACCAGCGGTGGTTCGTACGTCCAGGCGTGTCCCACCCAGGGGTCGGCGAGGTGGTCCTCGGGGACAGGGGTCAGTCGCAGCAGCGAACGCCACAGCGGGTCGAGCAACGGTCCGTAGGCGGCGGCGTCCTCGCGGTCCGCGACCATCATGAGGTGGACGCCCACGGCCGGTCCCTCGTCGGCCAGGTAGCGCAGCCGGGTCACGGCTCGGTCGTCGAAGCCGTGCGGGAAGTCATGGACGATCAGCAGCTGCTGGGACGTGTCGAAGCCCGGCGGCAACGCGTCGGGCACGCCCCCGCGCACGGCCATCTGGACCAGGTCGACCCGCTGGGTGAGCCGGCCCAGCGTCGCCGTGACACCCGCGGCGCCGATCGCGGGCGGCCCCGCGAGCGCACCCGCCTGCAGGAGCGGCACGAGCGCCTGCGCTCCCGAGCCGGCCGGGTCGATGACGTGCACGGCGAACTCGCCCGGTGGGTGGACGGCGAGCAGCCGGGCCGCGTGCGCCACGGCCGACTCCATCGCCAGACGGCGCAGCGTGTCCTCGTCGAGCAGGCCGCCGGCCGCCGCCGTCCGGCCGCTGTCGATCCACAGGCCCCGCTCCAGGGGCAGTCTGACCAGCAGCGGAATGCGCAAGGGCGCGCTCTCGGGCAGGCTGAGGTCGCCCAGGCGGACGGCCATCGGTGTCTGCGCCGGTACGCGGTAGCCGTGCCAGACCGGGCTGTCCCAGCCCGCGTACGCCGGCGGCAGCGCGGGTTCGACGACCCCGGACTCGGCGGTGAGCTGGGCGAGGTCACGGTCGAGGGCCGCTCTGGCCTGGTCCACGAGCCGGGCGTGCCTGGCCCGGGCCGCCTCGCGCGCCGCGTCCCCCTGCCCGCCGATCCGACTGCGCGGGTCGGAGAGCACCTGGTCGAGTTCCCTCTCCATGCGCGAGTCGGCGAAGTCGACAGCGCCGCGGTAGGCGGCCGTGGCGCGGGCCAGGTCTTCGAACATGCCCCAGACCTGGTTGTAGAGCCGCTCCTCCATGGACCAGCCGGTCGCGTCGCCCGCGACCGGCGGTGCGGGCTGTCCGGGCGGCGCCGGAGGCACGGCGGGCGGGGGCGGCGGCGGGGCCGCGGCCGGCCGGCGTGGGTGGGTGTAGTCGATCGGGCCGGCCTCCGGCGGCCGGGGCGCGACTGTGGGGACGGACGCGTCCTGGGCGTCCTGCCGAGGCGCGCCTCCGTCCGGGTGCGGCGTCTCGGGCGTCATGGCGGAGGCGGCATGCCCGTCCCGGGTGAACGGGCTGTCGCAGGGGGACGCCGGCTGCGGCGCCACAGGTCCGGGCAGGGCCGGTGAGACCGCCGGACGGCTGTGGTCCGTGCCGGACGGCGAGGCCTGCGCGGCCCGCGCGCGGCCGCCGTCGGCCGGACGCGGCGGCGAAAGCGCCGGCGAGTCGGCCGGGCCGAGGGCCACCGCGTCCTCGACGGTACCGGCGAGCCGGCGGGCCTCGGCCCGGGCCAGGCCCCGATCGGCGAGGAGGTCGGCGAGGCCGCCCGCGTACCCCTGGCCGACGGCGCGTACCTTCCAGGCTCCGTGCCTGCGGTAGAGCTCCAGGGCGATCACCGCCGACTCGGTGTCCAGGCCGGTAAGGGTGTAGCCGGCGAGTCCGGTGCCGTCCAGGCCGGTGACCGCGACGAACGGCGCGGCGACGGCGCCGAAACGGGCCGGACCCGGGCCGGACTCGGGCAGGACGAGCAGCACGTCGACGCGGTGCACGCCTTCCGGGACGGCGTCCAGGTCCACCGCGAGGCGGTGGTCCGCGGCCGCCTGCCGGGAGACCTCCAGCCCCGGCAGGACGGGGGCCGCGGGATGGGCCACCGACTCCGCGTCCCGCAGCCGGCCGTCGTCGCCGCCGAATGCGGCCGCCGCCACGACCGGCGTGCCGGCCGAGATCCGGATGTCGAGGCGGGCCTCGGACAGCGGGTGGTTCTGCCCCCGCACCAGCTCGGCCGTCATCGCCCTGGTCCCCCCGTGTCGTCGTGTCGGGTGCCGCTCGCCGGCCGTCCTACAGGTGCGGCAGGATCGCCGGCATCAGGTCCTGGAAGGTGCGGCCGTTGGCCGGGGTGCCCAGGGCCGTCATGGACCAGCCCGCGCCCGAACGGTGCACCTTCGCCATGACCTGCGCGGTGTAGTCGCCGCCGCCCGCGAGCGTGTAGCGGGCCAGTTCCTGGCCGTTGGTCTCGTCGACGAGGCGGCAGAAGGCGTTCTGCACCTCCTGGAACGTCTGGCCCGTGAAGGAGTTGACCGTGAAGACGATCTGGTCGATGTGCACCGGGACGCGCTCCAGGTCGACGAGGATGGCCTCGTCGTCACCGCCCTGCCCCGCGCCGCCGACGAGGTTGTCGCCGGTGTGGCGCACGGAGCCGTCGTCGCTCACGAGGTGGCGGAAGAACACGACGTCGACCGGCTGCTTGTCCGCGAACAGCACGGCAGAGGCGTCGAGGTCGATCTCGCGCGTGCGCGAGCCGAACAGGCCGCGGCGGGGCGCTGCCTGCCAGCCGAGACCCATGCGGACCGCGGTCAGGCTGCCCCCGTCGTTCTTCTGCAGACTGATGGCCTGACCCTTGGTCATGTTGACGGTCACGGCGTCTTCCCCTCTCGGACTGCTCCCCGGTTGCCGCGGCGTCCGCGGTTGACCAGAACCCTACGCAGGGGCACTGACAGGACCGCACCCCGGTTCGCGCTTTGTGTCGTTCTTGCAACACACCGCGTACCGGACACGTACCGGACGGCCCGGCCGGGCCGGATCTCCCGACCACACCCGGTCCGCGGGAACGTGCCGGCGAGCCTCCTCGACGTCCCCGGGCAC
>NZ_JBSFNN010000133.1:0-11588 GCF_053587115.1 Streptomyces sp. NPDC003697 | reverse complement strand
AGTACATCCAGTACGAGGGCGTCCGGCCGGCACGCCGAGAGCACGCACCGGACGCCGCTCCTTGACGGGCAAACGTTGCCTGCCGCGGCACTAGCCGGCCGTCCCGGCTCTCCCGGGCCGCGGGGCCGGTCCGCCGGGCGCCGGCCGCCGGCCCGCGCAGGCCGCCGCGGACGCCGGACCCGAGCCCGTCTCCTCGTCGGAGCCGGTCCGCCGTCCCGCCGGGCGCCGGCCCCCGCGGGCACCGGGCCGGAGCCCGTCGCCTGGCCGGAGCCGCCCCGCCGGTTCGTCGTGCGCCGGCCGCCGCGGACGTCGGAGCCGAGCCCGTCTCCTCGCCGGAGCCGCCGCCGGTCCGCCGGGCGCCGGCCGTGTCACCGCCGACGACCGGGTCCGGGCCCGCCCCCTCGACGCAGCGCCCCGGTCAGGACAGCTGCGCCGGCAGCGGGGCCATGTGGGTGACGATCAGGCCCGACACCGCCCGGGTCAGCGCGACGTAGAGGCGGCGCAGGCCGGTGCGTTCGTCGGGTTCGCCGTCGACCACGGCCCGCGGTTCGTCGAGGACGACGTAGTCGTACTCCAGGCCCTTGGCCAGCGAGGCCGGTACCAGGGTCAGCCGGGTCTCCCGGGTCGTCTCCTCGCCGGGGGCCAGATACGTCATCCCGGCCTCCGACAGCGCGGCCGCGAGCGCCGGGACGCGGGCGTCGGCGGCGATGAGGCCGGTCGAGCCCTCGTGACGCAGCAGCTCCGCACAGGCCGCGACCACGTCCGCGTCGCCGGTGATCGCGCGGACGGCGAACAGGCCCGGGTTCTCCCGCACCGACGCCACCGGGGTCAGACCCGGCGCGATGTGCGGCAGCAGGCGGGAGGCGTAGGTGATGACGTCCGTCGGCACACGGAAACCCGACGTCAGCTCCTCGACGGCACCGTCCGGCTTGCCGAGGTGCGCGAGGGCCTCCTGCCAGGTCCGCGTCGCCCAGGGGGTGGTGCCCTGCGCCAGGTCGCCGAGGACGGTGGCCGAGCCGGTGGTGCAGCGCCGGCCGACGGCCCGGTACTGCATGGGGGAGAGGTCCTGGGCCTCGTCCAGGACCACGTGCCCCAGGGAGTGGGTGCGCTCCACCAGGTCGGTGGCCTCGTCGATCAGCACCGCGTCGGCGGCCGACCACCTGGCCGACTTCACCGACCGGACGGGCCTGGCCCACAGGAGCGTCTTCTGCTCCTCCTCGGTGAGGATCCCGTCGGCGTGCGCGGCGAGGAAGTCCGCGTCCGTCAGCAGCCGCAGCACCAGCTTCGCCGGGTCGACCTCCGGCCAGACCGCCTTGACGGCCGCCTTGACGGCCGCGTTGCGGGCGACGGCGTCCTGCACCCGGTCGTCCGGGGCCTCGCCCGCCCGTTCCATCTGCACCAGCACCGCGTGCGCGATGCGCTGCGGCAGGGCCGCGCGGGCGGCGCCGTAGCGGATGCCCCGGTCCAGCAGCTCCCGGACCATCTCCTGCAGTTCGTACGCCGGGACCCGCCAGCGTCGCGAGCCGCGCACCACCACGACCGGCTCGGCGGGCACGGCGACGTGCGCGTACAGGGCCTTCCTCAGCACCTGGGCCATCCGCGCGTCGCCCTTGACGAGCGCGGCTGCCGCGTCGTCCGTGCCCCGGACCTCCACATGGGCCACCAGGTCGTCCACCGTGGCCTGCTGCACGGTCAGCTCACCGAGCGCGGGCAGCACCTGCTCGATGTAGTGCAGGAACGACCGGTTCGGCCCGATGACCAGGGTGCCCGTCCGGGCGAGCCGCTCCCGGTGGGCGTACAGCAGGTAGGCCACCCGGTGCAGGCCCACGGCGGTCTTGCCGGTGCCGGGGCCGCCCTGCACGCAGACCGTGCCGGACAGGCCGGACCGGACGATCTCGTCCTGCTCGGGCTGGATGGTGGCCACGATGTCGCGCATCGGGCCCACGCGCGGACGCTCGATCTCCTGCTGGAGCAGCCTGCTCGCGCCGGCCGCCTCGGCCGGGTCGGACAGGTGCTCGTCCTCGTACGCCGTGAGGTCGCCGCCCGTGTAGCCGAAGCGGCGGCGCAGCGCGACGTCCATCGGGTCCTGCCTGGACGCCCGGTAGAACGGCTGCGAGACCGGTGCGCGCCAGTCGATCACCATGGGGTCGCCGTCGGCGTCGTGCACGTGCCGGCGCCCGATGTAGAACCTCTCGCCCGCGGCCCCCTCCGCCCGGCCGCCCGCGCCGCGGGTACTCCCCCGCTCGGGCGACGCCGGGAGCGGCGGGGCGTGCAGGTAGTCGAGCCGGCCGAAGAACAGGGGGGTGTCGCTGAGGTCGGCCAGTGCCTTGATGCGCTCGTCGACCTGGCGGGCGAGGACCTGGGCGTTGACCCAGTTCGCGGCGACGTCGCGGATGTCGAGCGCCTCGACGTCCTCCCGCATGGCGCGCAGGGCGGCGCGGGAGGCGGCCAGGTGGGACCGCTCCCGTGCGAGCGGGTCGTCGGCGGCCTGCGCGGGTCCGGTGACGGCGGGGCGTGCGGGGTCGGCGTCCGTCGCGGCGGAGGACGCGGGGGGCGAGGGGGACAAGGGGGTGCCTCCGGTTGGCCTGGTGCGGGAGGAGCGACGCGGAGGAGGGCGCACGTCGCCGGCTCGCCGCGGTGACTCCTGGATGCCGTCCGGTTTCCGTGCGGACGACGGCGCTCCCGGCGGGGAGGCGGGCAAGAGCGGAGATTCTAGGTCGTGGAGGGAGACAAAGGCCAACGGATTTCCCGGGCGCCGCGGATGTCCCACCACCTGCGCGGGCCCCGCGGCGCACGCGCCCCCGAGCGGCGCACGCGGGCGGCGCACGCGGGCGGCCGCCCGTGGGGGAACGGCCCGCCGTGGGCGTGGGTCGGCTCCCGTCGGAGGGGTACGCGGAAGCCGATGAGGCGGTACCGCGGACCGATCCAGGTCTCGGGTTCCGGGAAGCACCCTTGAGTCAGTCATGAGCGCAGCGACCACCCCCCCAAGCTCCGCCCGCCCGGCCGGTGCCACGGCTGTGCAGGGCGATCACCGCCACCGTCTGGGCGACGCCCTGCGTGCCGTCAAGGTGTTCGTGGGCGCCGCCTTCGACGTCGTCATCCTCGGCGAGTACGGCGAGGAGGCGGGCGTACGCCACAGGTGACCGGCTAAGGTCGCCCCCGTGCCAGAACGGACGGTGGCCTCCCGGTCGCGTGCGGCGACCGCCCTCGCCCTTCCCGCCCTCTCCTTCTGCGCCCTGGTGGCCCTCTGCGCCGTCCGGGACTTCGACATGTCGGACGCGCTGGTCTACCGGGCCGAGGGGCGGGCCGCCCTGCACGGCGGCGACCTCTACGGTGCGGCGGTCACCGAGTGGCACCTGTGGGCCACCTACCCGCCGTTCGCGGCGCTGCTGTTCGTGCCGACCGCGTGGCTTCCCACCGCGGTCCTGAAAGCGGCGTTCCTCGCGGGCAACGCGCTCCTGCTCGCCTGGCTCGTCCGGCTCTCCGCACGTCTCGCGGGCCGCCCGGCCGGTCTGCCGGCCGTGTGCGCCGCCACCGCCCTCGCGCTCTGGCTGGAGCCGGTCTTCCAGACCTTCGTCTACGGCCAGGTCAACCTCGCCGTGGCCTGCCTGGTCCTGTGGGACCTCACCCGCC
The DNA here is from genome assembly GCF_053587115.1 of Streptomyces sp. NPDC003697. Taxonomy (NCBI): domain Bacteria; kingdom Bacillati; phylum Actinomycetota; class Actinomycetes; order Kitasatosporales; family Streptomycetaceae; genus Streptomyces; species Streptomyces sp. NPDC003697. The sequence continues at coordinate 7,955 of NZ_JBSFNN010000133.1, read as the reverse complement.
CGCCCGGCGCCCGCGCCGGGGGAGCGGCGCTCGGGGTCGCGGCCGGGATCAAGCTGACCCCGGCCCTGTTCGTCGTCTACCTGCTGCTGCGGGGGCGCCGGCGCGAGGCGGCCACGGCGACGGCCGCGTTCGCCGCGACCGTCGCCGCCGGGGTCGTCGTCCTGCCCGCGGCGAGCGCCGACTTCTGGACCGGCCGCCTGTTCGAGACCGGTCGTGTGGGCAAGCCGTACATCATCGACAACCAGTCCGTGCAGGGCGTCGTCGCCCGCGCGCTGCGGGACGCGGCGCCCGGCGCGGCCTGGGTGGTGCCCTCACTCGCGGTCGCCGCGGTCGGCCTGTGGCTCGCCTGCCGCGCCGCCGACGAGCGGTGGGGAATCCTGCTGACCGCCGTGACCGCCCTGCTCGTCTCCCCGATCAGCTGGTCCCACCACTGGGTGTGGTGCGTCCCGCTGATCGCCGTGCTGCTGGCGTCGGGCCGCCGCCGCTGGGCGGCGCTCACCGCGCTCGTGTTCACCGCCCGCACGATGTGGATGGTCCCGCACGACGGCGACCTGGACCTGCGCGTGCCGTGGTGGGAGCAGCCCCTGGCGGCGCCGTACACGCTGCTGGGGCTGGCCCTGCTGGCGGTGGCCGCCCACCGCCTCCGTCCGGCCGCCGGACGGCCCGCGCATCAGCTCTCGGCGAGGATCTCGTCGGCGTCGACGATCCGGTAGGCGTAGCCCTGCTCCGCCAGGAAGCGCTGGCGGTGTGCGGCGAAGTCCTGGTCGATGGTGTCCCGCGCCACCACCGAGTAGAAGTGGGCCTGGTGGCCGTCGGCCTTGGGCCGCAGGACGCGGCCGAGGCGCTGGGCCTCCTCCTGGCGGGAGCCGAAGGTGCCCGAGACCTGGATGGCGACGGTCGCCTCCGGCAGGTCGATCGAGAAGTTCGCCACCTTCGACACGACCAGCACGTTGATCTCGCCCTCGCGGAAGGCGTCGAACAGCTTCTCCCGCCGCGCGTTGGACGTCTCCCCCTTGATCACGGGCGCGCCCAGGTGCTCGCCCAGCTCGTCGAGCTGGTCGATGTACTGGCCGATCACGAGGATCTGTTGCCCGGCGAACCGCCGGACGAGGGCCTCGGTGACCTTCCGCTTGGTCGCCGTCGTCGCGCAGAAGCGGTACTTCTCCTCCGTCTCCGCCGTGGCGTACGCCAGCCGCTCGGAGTCGGTGAGGTTCACCCGGACCTCGACGCAGTCGGCGGGGGCGATGTAGCCCTGCGCCTCGATCTCCTTCCACGGCGCGTCGAACCGCTTCGGCCCGATCAGGGAGAACACGTCCGACTCGCGGCCGTCCTCCCGGACCAGCGTCGCCGTCAGGCCCAGCCGCCGCCGCGCCTGCAGGTCGGCGGTGAACTTGAACACCGGCGCGGGCAGCAGGTGCACCTCGTCGTAGACGATCAGGCCCCAGTCGCGGGAGTCGAACAGTTCAAGGTGCGGGTAGACGCCCTTCCGCCTGGTCGTCAGGACCTGGTAGGTCGCGATGGTGACCGGCCGGATCTCCTTGCGGGTGCCGCTGTACTCGCCGATCTCGTCCTCGGTCAGCGACGTCCGCTTCACCAGCTCGTGCTTCCACTGCCGGGCGGAGACCGTGTTCGTGACGAGGATCAGCGTGGTCGACTTCGCCTGCGCCATCGAGCCGGCGCCGACCAGCGTCTTGCCCGCGCCGCACGGCAGGACGACGACGCCGCTGCCGCCGTGCCAGAAGTTCTCCACGGCCTGCTTCTGGTACGCCCGGAGCGCCCAGCCGTCCTCGCGCAGCTCGATCGGGTGCGCCTCGCCGTCGACGTATCCGGCGAGGTCCTCGGCGGGCCAGCCCAGCTTCAGCAGCGTCTGCTTGATCTGACCGCGCTCCGAGGGGTGCACCGCCACCGTGTCCGGGTCGATCCGGGCGCCCACCAGCGGCGCGATCCGCTTGGACCGCAGCACCTCCTCCAGCACCGGCCGGTCCGTCGTCGTCAGGACCAGGCCGTGTGCCGGGTGCTTGCTGAGGGTCAGCCGCCCGTAGCGCTCCATGGTCTCGGCGATGTCGACGAGCAGCGCGTGCGGGACGGGGTAGCGGCTGTACTGCACGAGCGCGTCCACGACCTGCTCGGCGTCGTGCCCGGCGGCGCGCGCGTTCCACAGGCCCAGCGGGGTCACCCGGTAGGTGTGGATGTGCTCGGGCGCCCGCTCCAGTTCCGCGAAGGGGGCGATGGCCCGGCGGCAGTCGTCGGCCTGGTCGTGGTCGACCTCGAGGAGCAGGGTCTTGTCTGACTGGACGATCAACGGACCATTCACGCGCGGCTGCCTTTCTGCATGGAGCTGCCTGGCCTGACGGCGGCCAAACGTCCAGTGTGCCTCACCGGCCCGTGATCACGGCTGTTCGTCCGCCAGCTCCGCCACGCCGGTGATCCGGTGCAGGGGGAAGGTGCGCACCTCGTCCGCGGTGTGGTCGTACGCCGTCACGAAGCCGCCCTCGACCCGGACGGGCGCGATGACGCGCTGGCTGGCGGCGCCCTCGGCGTTGACGAAGCCGATCCACACCGCCTCGCCGGTGAGCACCGCGGCCTGCAGGGTGGCCAGGGTCTCGGCGGAGCCGGTGCGGGGCAGCCCGCCCTCGGCGGCCGGGGCCGAGGTGGGCTTGCGCGGGGTGGTGGAGGCCAGGTCGCCGGCGCGGATCGCCCGGATCGCGGCGGACAGCAGGGTCGCGTCGGGCGGCGGCGGGCCGTCCGGGACCGGCTGCGGAGCGGTGCGCGGCGGGGTGCGGTGGGCGTGCACGCGGGTCACCAGGACGTCGCCCTCGGCCGACTCGGCGGCCGGCGCGTACCCCATCGCGCGCAGCCCCTCCAGCAACGTCGCCGGGTCGGCCTGCGCGGCCAGCACGGTCGGGGCGAGGCGCCGCAGGCGCAGGGCGCCGGACCGCTTGTCGGCCAGGATCTCGTTCAGCACCGCGTCGTCGTCGCAGCGCACGTACGACGAGGCCGCGCCGACCCGCAGGTGCCCGTGGCGGCGGGCCACGTCGTCGACGAGGTACGCCAGCGGCTGCGGCACCGGCGTGCGGGAGTGCTCCGCGAGGAAGGCGTGCAGGTCGGCGGCGGTGCGCCCGGCGTCCAGGGCCCGCCGCACGGACGCCGGGGTGAACCGGTAGACGGTCGCGCCGCCCTTGGACTCCACATCCGCGACCAGGCCCAGCATGTCGGCGAGCGGCCGCTGGAGCGGGCCGGGCGCCACCGCGGTGAGGTCCGCCTGGAGCAGGACGTGGTCCAGGGGCTCCGGCAGCAGCGGCGCCAGCGCACGGGCCGCCGCCGCGGCGGACGCACCGGCCTGCGCGGGGGCGGCGGTGACCGCCTGCCCGGCGGGGGAGAGGGGATCCGGCGAGGCGGCCGGCCGGTGGTGGTGGACGGGCAGCTTGTCACCGGGGCCCGCCGGCTCGGCCTCCCGCGCCTTGGCGGGCGGCGGCGCCGGCGGTGCGCCCAGCAGGGCCCGGCCGTGCGCCGACAGGGCACCCCGGCCGGTGACGCCCAGCAGTTCCGCCTCCGACAGCGTCCACCGGGCGAGCCGGGTGCGCAGGTCGCCCTCCCGCTGCGGGCCGCGCAGCGGACGCTCCCAGCGCAGCCGGGCCACCACGGAGTCGGCGGTCGGCGCGGTACCGGGCGGCAGCGCGGTCAGCAGGGTCAGCACCCGGTGCCGCACCTCCGGCGCCGCCGAGCGGTCCAGGCCCGGGCCCAGCGCCGACAGCGTGCGGTCCTTGGCGTCCCGCTCGCCGACCAGCCCCGGCGTCCGCGTCGCCGTGAGCCAGGCCTGGGCGAGCAGCGCCCACCGCTCGGCCGCCGGCTGCTCCAGCCACTCGTCGTACGCCGGGGTCGCCGCGTACCGCTCGTCCTCCCCGGCCGCCCGCGCGCCCTGTGTGGTGCCCATGCCCCCGTCCGAGGCCAGCAGGCCCGCCGCGTGGGCGAGCTCGACCCAGAAGGCGGCCACCGGCTCGGGCACGTCGAGCGCGACCGCCGTCCGCTTGAGGTCGCGCACGCTCAGCCCGCCCGCGCGCAGCACGCCCGGCCCGCCCTCGTCCCAGTCCTTCAGCAGTTCCTCGACGGTCGCCAGCGCCGTGTACGCCTGCCCGGCCGCCGTCGCGTCCACCATCCGCGCGCCGTGGGCCGCCGCCGCCTCGACGGGCGGCGGGACGGGCTCGGGAGTGCGGTGGGCGCGGCCCCCGCGCAGGTGCAGGGCGACCTCGCGGGGCAGGACGACCGTGCCCGGGGCCGTCGGCAGCAGCAGGCCGCGGTCGAGCAGCCAGCGCAGCCGGGGCGCGGGGTCGGCGGTGACCTGGCCGTAGGGCGGGCCCCAGACCAGGCGGTCCAGGACGTCGAGTGAGCCGGCGGGGGCGCCGGCCAGCAGCGCGGCCATCCGGGTCCGGTCCGTGAACAGCGCGGTGAGCGCGGCCACGGCCGACACCGAGTCGGGTGTCGACGGCAGTCCGGCGGTGGTGACGATCTCCTGGATGCGGCCCGGCGACATGCCCGCCGTCGCCTCCCGCACCGCCGGGCCGAGACCCGTCGGGGACGGGTGCTGCGGTGAGGGCGCGAGCAGCTCGCGGGCCGTGCGCACCAGGCGCAGCCGGTCGTCGCCGCCCCAGGCCAGGGCCTGCTCGCGCAGCGTGCCGAGGGCACGCGGCAGCGCGGCGGCCACGGCCGGGTCACCGGCGTCGCCGGCCAGCAGGCCGAGCAGTTCGTCGTACGTGGCCGGGTCCGGCGCGACCGCCAGGGCCTCCGCCGTCTGCAGGGCGAACCGGTCCAGCCGCTCCAGGGCGCGCACCACCGACGCCCGGGTCCCGGCGCGGGTGGCGAGCTGGGTCAGGTCGGTCGGGACGGGCGTGATGAGGTCGGGCCGGCTGCGCAGGAGCGCGGCCAGGGAGGCGTCGTCGCGCGCGCGAAGCGCCTCCGCGAGCGAACGCGGGGCGGCCGTTGTCTCATCACTCCTCATCCTGCCCACGGTAGCGGGTCCCCCCGGCGGGTCGGCGGGACGCGGGGGCGCGGCCGGCCGGCTTCCCGGGCCCGGGCCGCGCACGGCGGGCGGCCGAGTGACGTCCGGCTGCGCTAACTTCGTCCCCACGGGGTTTCATCGCCGCCGCCCCGGAGGGGACTTCGTGGGAATCGAGAGCGACCAGGTCGTCTACGAGTATCTGAGCCGGGTCGGGGACGTCGCCCAGCAGCGCCAGTTGCCCTCGGCCACCCGGATGCGTCTGGTGTCGGAGCTGCGCAACGAGATCGACCGGCGCCGGGCCAGAGTCACCGTCGACAGCCCCGCCGCCGTCCGTCGCATCCTCGACCGTCTCGGCAGCCCGGACGACATCGTCACGGCCGCCGGCGGCCCGGCGGCGGGCGGCACCGCCGGGGCCGTCGTGCCGCCCCCGGTCGCCGCCGTGCCGGTCCAGCGCGACGCAGCGGCGGAGGAGGCCGCGCGTGCGGAGGGGGACCGGCCGAAGGGCCTGCGCCGGATGGTCCCGCGACCGCGTCCCGCCCGGCCGGAGCCCAGCCCCGCGCCACCCGACGGCCCGTCCCCGCCGCATCTGGCGAGCGCGGCCGAACTCGGCGACTCGGCGACCGTGCCCGACTGGTGGCGGACGCAGACCGGCCCCTTCGGCGCCGGCGACGAGGTGCCGGGCTTCGTCGGCGGGGTGGAGATCCCGGAGCTGCTCAAGCCCCCGCCGCCGAGGGAAGCGGCGCGGCCGGCCGGCCCGGCGCCCGCACCGGCCGTCGAGCAGACCGGTGAGCCCGCGCCCGCCGAGCAGGCCGCGGCCCGGCGCGTACGGCTGCCGCGCCTGCGCACCGGCGGGTGGAGCAACCCCCTGCTGCTGCTCGCGGCCGGCCTGCTGGTGCTCGGCGCAGTCCTCGGCAAGTGGTTCGCCCTCCTGCTCGGCTGGGTCATCGCCTACGCCTCCCGCCGGCTGACCCCGCGGGAGTCGAAGTGGGCGGTGGCGGGCCTGCCGGGACTGGCGGTCGCGGCCGGAGTCGTGTGGCTGTGGGGCCGCGCGAACGGGCGCTGGGGCGCTCCCCTCGCCCAGGGCCACCTGAACGAGGCGGTCGGCGAGACCTGGCCGTGGGTGGTCCGGGCCGCGGCGGGGCTGTCGGCGCTGTTCCTGGTGTGGCGCTCGCAGCGGCAGCGGTAGGGGCAGGGAGGGAACGCGAGAGAGGAGGAGGCGGCCGGGCGGGCACATAGGTGTATGTCACATGAGCTTCGGGCCTCCCGGCCGTACCGGCTGGGCACAATGGCCCCCATGACCTCTCGTCCGCTGAGCGTCGGCTTCGACCTCGACATGACCCTCATCGACTCGCGCGCCGGCATCCGCGCCTGCTACCTGGCGCTCTCCCGGCGGACGGGCACCCACATCGACGCCGACCTGGTGGTCACCCGGCTCGGGCCGCCCCTCGCGCACGAGCTGGCGAACTGGTTCCCCGCCGACCGGGTCGACGCCATGATCCGGCTGTACCGCGAGATGTACCCCGCCACAGCGGTCGCCGCGGCATCCGCGCTGACCGGTGCCCGCGAGGCGATGGCGGCCGTGCGGGCGGCCGGCGGACGGGCGGTCGTCGTCACCGGCAAGCACGGACCGCACGCCCGGCTGCACCTGGAGCACCTGGGCATCGAGGCAGACGCGGTGGTCGGGAACCTGTGGGCCGAGCAGAAGGCCGAGGCGCTGCGCGCGCACGGCACGCATGTGTACGTCGGCGACCACCTGGGGGACATACGCGGCGCCCGGACCGCCGGCGCGCTGTCGGTCGCGGTGGCCACCGGGCCGTACGGCGTCGAGGAACTGCGCGCGGCCGGAGCCGACGTCGTGCTGCCGGATCTCACCCGGTTCCCCGACTGGTTCGCGGAGTACGGCGCCGCTCACGCGGACGGAGTCACTCGTTCGGGGGATGTTCTGCCGTCGTAGGGCGTCCCGCGTTCGCCGGGGCCGCCTCCCGCGCCGACAGCCGCCGGTGATCCGGCCCCTGACGCGAGTCGCCGCGCGCCTGACGGCGGCCCGCCGCGACCGATCGGAGGACACCCGCGGCCGCGATCAGGAACCCGACACCCATGAGCATGCTCAGTCCGAACATGTAGGTGGGAAAAGGACGCGCGCCGAGGAACAGCGGCGCCACCGTGACCACGGTGGCCACCGCGCCCACGAAGAACACGACGGCACCGGCGCGAATCAGCCGGTCGCCGGCCGAGGCGGAATTCGGTTGGGTTTTGTCACGCACCCCACCAGGGTAGTTCCCAGCGCGGAGGAACAACCGGGCAGCGTCTTGTCACCAGGACGAAGACCATTAGCCTGGTGGTCGGCGGGTCCGGCGCGGCCCGCCCCAGTGCTATTAAGAGCCGTTTTCAGAAGCAGTTTTCCGACGAGTACGGGGACGAGGACAGCGGTGCCTACCGGCAAGGTCAAGTGGTTCAACAGCGAGAAGGGCTTCGGCTTTCTCTCCCGCGACGACGGCGGTGACGTCTTCGTCCATTCCTCGGTCCTCCCCGCCGGAGTCGAGACGCTGAAGCCGGGCCAGCGGGTGGAGTTCGGTGTCGTGGCCGGACAGCGCGGCGACCAGGCCCTGACGGTGACGCTCCTCGAACCGGCCCCCTCGGTCGCGGCGGCGCAGCGCAGGAAACCGGACGAGCTGGCGGGCATCGTCCAGGACCTGACGACCCTCCTCGAGAACATCCTGCCGTCGCTCGAGAAGGGCCGTTACCCCGACAGGGCCTCCGGCAAGAAGATCGCCGGCCTGCTGCGCGCGGTCGCCGACCAGCTGGACGTCTAGTGCCGCGGCGGGCGACGTTCGTCCCGTCGCGACGCCCGGCACGCTCCCCCCAGCTCTCGGCTCCGCTCGAGCAGGGGGTACCCCCACCCAAGCTCTCGGCTCCGCTCGAGCAGGGGGGACCCCCACTCAAGCTCTCGGCTCCGCTC
>NZ_JBSFNN010000132.1:0-12183 GCF_053587115.1 Streptomyces sp. NPDC003697 | reverse complement strand
CGGTCGAGCTGTTCGGCGGGGTCCGCTTCCCGGCCATCGGCGAACTGCCCTACCTGCTGACCCTCGCAGGACACGGCTTCTACTGGTTCCGGCTCACCAAAGTCGCATCCCGGATCGGCCGACGGGCTTGAGCGCGTGGCCGTCGGAAGGAGGCGTGACCGTGCCGAAGACCGCGATGCTCCAGTCGGGCGCCCCGCACCTCGCCAGGCCCATGGCCTCGCTCGGTGGGCTGTTGCGCGAGTGGCTGCCCTGCCAGCGCTGGTTCGCGGGCAAGGACCGGCCCGTCACCGACCTGCGTCTGCTGTCCATGACGGAGCTGTTCCCGGGCTGTCTGCACCTGCTGGTCCACGCCGAGCACGCGGGCGTCCACCGCGGCCGCCGCGGGGGCCTGCCCGCACCCGCCGACCCGCCCCCGCCGGCCGCGCCCGCGGACTGCTACCAGCTGCTGCTGGGTGTGCGCCGGCAGCCGGCCCCGCGCCTGCACCGCGCCCTCATCGGCCGCGCCGCCGAGGGGCCGCTGGCCGGTCTCGCGATCTACGACGCGCTGTGCGACCCGCGGTCGGCGCAGCTGCTGCTGGAACGGCTGCGCCACCCCGGGACCGTGGGCATGCTGCGCTTCGAGACGGACCCGGAGGCGGTCGTCCCGGGCGGGCTGGTGCCGCGGGTGCTGGACGCCGAGCAGTCCAACTCCTCGATCGTGTACGGCGACGAGTTCATCCTGAAGGTCTTCCGGCGTGTTCAGCCCGGTGTCAACCCGGACCTGGAGGTGCCGTGGGCGCTGGCCCGGGAGGGCTGCTCCCGGGTGCCGGCCCCGGTGGCCTGGTTCGGCACCACCGGGCCGGAGACCGCCACGCTCGGTGTGCTCCAGCCGTTCCTGCGCGACGCCTCCGACGGCTGGACGCTGGCCCTGCGGGCGCTGGCCACCGGGGACGACTTCACCGCCCAGGCGCACCAGCTGGGACAGGCCACCGCGGAGATGCACCTGGCGCTTGCCGACGCCTTCCCGACCGGCGGGCACGACGACATCGCGCGGACGGCGGCGGCGATGACCGAGCGTCTGGAGGCCGCCGCGCACTGCGTGCCCGCGCTCGGCCCGTACGCGGCCGGGCTGCGTACCGCGTTCGCCGCCCTCGCCGGCTGCGACGCCGGGCCACCCGCCCAGCGCATCCACGGCGACCTGCACCTGGGTCAGGTGCTGCGGGCCGGGCGCGAGTGGTTCGTGATCGACTTCGAGGGCGAGCCGTCCCGTCCCCTCGCCGAACGGCGTACCGCCGAGTCCCCGGTCAGGGACGTGGCCGGGATGCTGCGCTCCTTCGACTACGCCGCCCGGCAGCGCCGTCCCTGGCGCCCTGAGTGGGCACGCCGCTGCCGGGAGGCGTACTGCGCCGGCTACGCGTCCCGGGCCGGCTGGGACCCCCGCAAGAAACACGCCCTGCTGCGGGCCCACGAGACGGACCGAGCCGTGTACGAAGTGCTGTACGAGGCCCGGCACCGCCCGGACTGGCTCGCCGTACCGATGGCGGCGATCGAACGTCTCGCCGTGAGAGGAGGCTGAACCGGTGGCACTGCGCGACACCTCACGTCCCGAGCCGTCCGGACCGCTCCCGCCCGCTGTGGGCGGGGCCGGGACGGCTCTGCCCCTGGACCCCGCCGACCGGGAGCGCCTGCTGTCCGGCGCCCACCACGACCCGCACGCGCTCCTCGGCGCGCACCCGGGCCCCGGCGGCATCGCCTTCCGGGCGCTGCGTCCCTGCGCCCGTGCGGTCGGCGTCGTCACCGGCGGCGTGCGGACCCCGCTCGTCCCCGAGGGCGACGGCCTGTTCTCGGCCGTGCTGCCCCTCGACGCCGTCCCCGAGTACACGCTGACCGTGGCCTACGAGGAGGACGCGGGCGACGGGCGGGAGGTGCACGACCCCTACCGCTTCCTGCCCGCCCTCGGCGAGCTGGACCTGCATCTCGTCCGGGAGGGCCGGCACGAGCAGCTGTGGAAGGCGCTCGGGGCCGAGCCGATGACCCATGACGGCGTCGCCGGCACCCGGTTCACCGTGTGGGCGCCGAACGCGCGTGGCGTGCGCGTCGCGGGCGACTTCACGTTCTGGGACGGGACGGCGTTCCCGATGCGGTCCCTGGGCGCCTCCGGCGTGTGGGAGCTGTTCCTGCCGGACGTCGGTGAGGGCGCCCGCTACAAGTTCGAGATCACCTCCCGGTACGGCGGCCGCTTCCTCAAGGCCGACCCGATGGCGCGCCGCACCGAGGAGCCGCCCGCGACCGCGTCGGTCGTGACGGCCTCGCACCACCGGTGGCGCGACCAGGAGTGGATGGCCCACCGCGCGGACACCCCGGTGCACGAGGCCCCCTTCTCGGTGTACGAGGTCCACCTGCCGTCCTGGCGGCCGGGACTGACCTACCGGGAACTGGCCGAGCAGCTCCCCGCGTACGTCAGGGACATGGGCTTCACACACGTGGAGCTGATGCCGGTCGCCGAGCACCCCTTCGGTCCGTCCTGGGGCTACCAGATCACCTCCTACTACGCCCCGACCGCCCGGCTGGGCTCCCCGGACGACTTCCGGCACTTCGTCGACGCCTGCCACCGGGCCGGAATCGGCGTGATCATGGACTGGGTGCCGGCGCACTTCCCGAAGGACGACTGGGCGCTGGCCCGCTTCGACGGGGACCCGCTCTACGAACCCGGCGACGCGCGGCGGGCGGAGCACCCGGACTGGGGGACGTACGAGTTCGACTTCGGCCGGACGGAGGTGCGCAACTTCCTGGTCGCGAACGCCATGTACTGGTGCGAGGAGTTCCACATCGACGGGCTGCGGGTGGACGCCGTCGCCTCCATGCTCTACCTGGACTACTCGAGGGACTCCGGGCAGTGGGTGCCGAACGTGTACGGCGGCCGGGAGGATCTGGACGCGGTGGCGTTCCTGCAGGAGATGAACGCCACCGTGTACCGGCGAGCGCCGGGCGTGGTGACGATCGCCGAGGAGTCGACCGCCTGGGGCGGGGTGACCGCGCCGACCGACGGCGGCGGCCTGGGCTTCGGGCTGAAGTGGAACATGGGCTGGATGCACGACTCGCTGCAGTACATGAGCCACGAGCCGGTGCACCGCAAGTACCACCACCACGAGATGACGTTCTCGATGGTGTACGCCTACAGCGAGAACTACGTGCTGCCGATCTCCCACGACGAGGTGGTGCACGGCAAGCGGGCGCTGGTGTCGAAGATGCCCGGCGACTGGTGGCAGCGGCGCGCCGGCCACCGCGCGTACCTGGGGTACATGTGGGCGCATCCCGGCAAGCAGCTGCTGTTCATGGGACAGGAGTTCGCCCAGGGCGGCGAGTGGTCAGAGGCCCACGGTCCGGAGTGGTGGCTGCTCGACGACGGCTACTGCGCCGCGGGCGACCACCGCGGAGTGCAGGACCTGGTGCGCGACCTCAACCGGCTGTACCGGGCCACCCCCGCGCTGTGGCAGCGGGACACCAGCCCGGAGGGTTTCCGCTGGGTGGCCGTGGACGCCGCGGACGACAACGTCTACGCGTTCCTGCGCTACGACGCCCAGGGGCGCCCGCTGCTCGCGGTGTCCCATTTCTCCCCCGTGGTCCGGGACGGCTACCGCCTCGCCGTGCCCGGCGGCGTCACGGCCTGGTGCGAGCGGCTCAACACCGACGACGCCCGCTACGGCGGCAGCGGTGTCACCCACCCCGACCCGCTCAAGCCGGAGGACGGGCACATCCGCCTGACGCTGCCACCGCTCGCCACGGTCTGGCTCACGCCGTACCCCCTCTGAGCTCCGCGGTCCCGCACCCGGCGGCGCCGGCCCCCGGCCACCGGCCGGCCGGCGGGGCCGCCCCGCGCCCGGCCGCCGCTCCGGGTCGGCGGGCCCCGTCCAGGTGTCCGGCCGTCGTCGCGGGGCAGTCGGGGTCGTACGACCCGCCGACGCTCCGGCGTCGCGGCAGACGGACAGAAAGGCGGCATGGAGTGCGGACCGTCGGAGTGGAGGAGGAACTCCTCCTGGTCGACCCGGAGACCGGTGAGCCGAAGGCGCTGTCCTCGGCCGTACTCGCCCGCGCGGCGCAGGACGGCGAGGGCGAGGACGTCTTCGAGAAGGAGCTGTACGGGCAGATGCTGGAGTTCGCCACGCATCCGCAGGCGGACATGGAGCAGCTCGGTGAGGAGATCGTCCGCTGCCGCAAGGAGGCGGCGCGCCACGCCGGAGAGATCGGCTGCGCCGTGGCGGCGCTGGCCACCTCCCCGCTGCCGGTCAGTCCCTCCATCGGGATGAACCGGCGTTACCAGTGGATGGCCGAGCAGTACGGCATCGCCACGCAGGAGCAGCTCGTCTGCGGCATGCACGTGCACGTCTCGGTGGAGTCGGACGAGGAGGCCGTCGCCGTCGTCGACCGCATCCGGCCCTGGCTGCCCGTCCTGATGGCGCTCAGTGCGAACTCCCCGTTCTGGCAGGGCAAGGACAGCCGGTACGACAGCTACCGGACCCAGGTGTGGGGGCGCTGGCCGTCGGCCGGCCCGACCGAGCTGTTCGGGTCGCCCGAGCGCTACCACCGGCGGGTGGCGGACATGGTCGCCACGGGGGTCATCCTGGACGAGGGGATGGTCTACTTCGACGCGCGGCTGTCGCAGCGCTACCCGACGGTGGAGATCCGGGTCTCGGACGTCTGCCTGCACGCCGCCACCGCCCAGCTGATCGCCACGCTGGCCCGCGGGCTCGTCGAGACGGCGGCCCGCGCCTGGCGGGCGGGCGAGGAGCCGGTGGACCACAGTGTGAACCTGCTGCGGCTGGCCGCGTGGCAGGCCTCCCGGGCCGGTGTGGCGCGCGAGCTGCTGCACCCGGCGACCCTGCGCCGGCTGCCGGCGGAGTCGGTGGTGCGGGATCTGCTCGACCACGTCGGCGACGCCCTCGCCGACACCGGTGACCTGGACCGGGCGCGGGACGCGGTCGACGCGTTGCTGCGGCACGGCAACGGCGCGCGGGTGCAGCGGGAACTGCTGGAGCGGACGGGCAGCCTGCGGGACGTCGTCACGGAGTGCGTGCGCCTCAGCCAGGGGTGACGGCCGGCCCTCCCCGGGGGTGCCCGGCACCCCGCCCCCCGCTCCCCGGTTCCGCCGGCTCTCCGCCCGGCCGCTGCCCCTGCTCACGCGGCGCCTCCGATGTCCTGCTCACAGCATCAGGACCAGGGCGTACGCCAGGAAGAAGGCGGCGACCACCACGACGAGAGCGAGGATGAGGGCGAGCGGTGCCTTCGCCCATCCCTTGGCCGGCTCCTTCGGCGGCCCCGTCTCGGGCAAGCTGCTCTCGGCGGGCGGGGTCTCCCCCGGCGGCACGCCGCCTCCGGGTTCGAGACCGGGGGTGCGGTCGGGGTCCGGGTCCGGGTTGACGTAACTCATGACGCACGAGTCCCCAGATCCGGCGGCATCAACGAAACGGGGCGACTTCCCGGTTCCGGGTCCCCTGCCGCGCTCGCCTGGGCTACATTCGACCCCCGTCGACAACGGTACTCGTCGGCGGCGTCACCCTCCGTAAACCCAGGAGCAGTGCATGCGCGACTTCGCTCTGGCTCGGTCCGCCGTTCCGGCGCCGGCCGGCGGCCTCGCCGACACCGTCTTCGAGGCGGCGGCACTGGACCCGGCCCGTCCGGTGCTCGCCCGTCGCGCCGGTCCCTCCTCCGGCTGGCAGGAGGTCACCGCGGCCCAACTGCGGGACGAGGTCGCCGGCCTGGCCAGGGGGCTGGTGGCGTCGGGCGTCTCGCCGGGCCACCGCGTGGCGGTCATGGCGCGCACCCGCTACGAGTGGACGGTGTTCGCCCACGCGCTGTGGGCCGTCGGGGCGGAGGTGGTCCCGATCTACCCGACCTCCTCCCGCGACCAGGTCGAGTGGATCCTGCGGGACGCCGGGTGCATGGCGGTGGTCGTCGAGGACGAGCAGGCCATCATGACGGTCGGCTCGGTGTGCGCGAAACTCCCGCTGCTGCGGCACGTGTGGCAGCTTGACGCCGGGGCGGTGGAGGAGCTGGCGGAGCGAGGCGCCGCCGTCCCGCTGACCACGGTCGACTCGCTGCGGCGGATCGTGCTGCCGGACGCGACGGCCGTGATCGCGTACACCTCCGGCACCAGCGGCCAGGCCATGGGGTGCGCGCTGAGCCACCGCGCGCTGGCCAGTCCCTGCGACACCCTGCTCGCGGGCTGGGGCCACACGGCCGCGCCGCCGGGCGAGCAGGCGGCCGTTCTCGCCTTCCTGCCCTTCTCGCACGTGTACGGGCTGATGGTCCAGGGCCTGTGCGTCCGCGGCGGCCTTCTGATGGGCCACGAGCCCGACATGAGCGAGGCGGCCCTGACCTCGGCGCTGCGCACGTTCCGGCCGACCTACTTCCACGGGGTGCCGTCGGTCTTCGAGAAGATCTACAAGAACTTCCTGCGCACGGCCCAGCAGTCCGGCCGCGGCGTCCTGTTCGAGCGGGCGGCGGACACGGCACGCTCGTTCGCCGCGGCGGTGGAGCGGAGGCGCCTCGGCCGGGGTTCGGGTCCGGGCATCGAACTGCGGATGCGGCACGCGCTGTTCGAACGGACCGTGTACCGCAGGCTGCGGGCCGCGCTGGGCGGCAGGATCGTCCGCGCCACCTCCGGTGGTTCGCCGCTCAGCCGTGAGCTCTCCCTGTTCTACGAGGGCATCGGCATCTACGTGCACGACGGCTACGGGCTCACGGAGACCGCGGGCGGCATCACGATGCAGCCGCTGGGCCTGGAGCGGTCCGGGACCGTCGGCAAGGCCCTGCCGGGCACCGAGATCCAGGTGGCCGAGGACGGGGAGATCCTGGTGCGCGGGCCGTCGGTGTTCCAGGGCTACGTCAACGACGAGGCCGCGACCCGCGCGGCGCTGCGCGACGGCTGGCTGGCCACCGGGGATCTCGGGTACCTGGACTCCGACGGGTACCTGACGATCACCGGGCGCAAGAAGGACGTCATCATCACCAGCAGCGGCAAGAGCGTGGCCCCGGCCCTGCTGGAGCAGCGGCTGCGGATGCACCCGCTCGTCCATCAGGCGGTCGTCGTCGGGGACAACCGGCCCTGTGTCGGCGCGCTGATCACGCTGGACCCGGAGTTCCTGGCGCACTGGCGTGCCGGGCTGGCCCTGCAGGGCGAGACACCGGGCCGGGAGGCGCGTGAGGAGAACGCGCTGCGGGAGGAGATCTGGCGGGCGGTCGCGGCCGCCAACAGCGCGGTGTCCCCGTCGGAGTCCGTCCGGGTCTTCCGGGTGCTCCCGGAGCCGTTCGACGTGGCCAGCGGACTGCTCACGCCGTCGATGAAGCTGCGCAGGGACGCGATAGTGCGGCACTACGCGCCGGAGATCGACATGATGTACAAGGCACGGAGCCGCTCCCCCCGCCGCGCCGTGCGGCACGACGCGGCGGCCGGCTGGGAGGACTCCGACAACGTCTTCCGCTGACGAGGCGGCAAGGGGGCGGGTCAGCCGCCCACGTACCAGCTGAAACCGCCGTTGGCCGCGGACACCGCCATCAGCACGAAGAACAGCACCAGGTCCACGATGCCGAGCACGATGCCGGCCTTCGCCATGCCGCCGCCGCCCTTGGCGGACGCCTGCCGCAGCCCGACGAAGCCCAGCACGATCGCTATGGGGCCGAGGACGATGTTGAAGAGGAACAGGCCGATGATGCCGCAGACCAGGCTCGCGACCGCGAGGCCGTTGGTGCGCGAACGGGACGACACGTTGGACGAACTGCCGTAGGAGCTCACGAACTTCTCCCTTCGGGGACGGTTGGAGCTTCCGCCTGCCCTTCGAGCCGCCGCGTATGCCGGGCAGTTGACGGACCGTCGGATTCCGGTCGACTTCGCCGGACGGTCCCGGGCCGAAGGCGTGGCATCGGCCTGCCGGGAAACCTGTGACCGCATGCTTGCTGAACACCGAGATCCGTTCGTCCACGCCCCTGTCCGGGCCGGGAGGTGAGCCGTGGTCTTCCTGGTCGCGGCACTGCTGCTGCTCGCCGTCCTGCTGGGGGCGGCGGCCTACCTGCCCTGGCCCCTCACGCTGGTCCTCGGCGCGGTGATCGTCGTGTGGCTGGCGGTCTTCACCGTGCGTGAGCGGCGCCGGCGCAGCCGAGCGGGGAGGGCGTGAGATGCGACTGACAGCACCTCCCCGGCGTAACACCGGCAGGCGGGACACCGAGGGCATGGCCGTCGCCTCCTTCGTCCTCGGGCTGGTCGGTCTGATCGTCCTCAACATGGTCCTCGGCCCGGTCGCGATCGCCCTGGCCCTCATCGCGCTGCGCCGGGACACACCGCGCCGCTTCCGGGCGTGGCTCGGGTTCTGGCTGGGCGTCGCCGACCTGCTGGTGCTGGCCGTCCGCCTGATGGTCAACGGTGGCACGGCGTGGACCGCCTTCGGCTGAGAGCCCGGAGCGGAAGTCGCGCCCGGCCGGCGGGCGGCGGCCGGCGCCCGCGGGTGCCGGCCGGAAGGTCCTCGTGGCGGGCGCGGCCGAAGGCGGACGGAACACGACGGGCGGGTTTAGTTCGGCCGGTCCGTCGTAACCGCAGGGAGAAAGCCGCGTTTTCACCCTGGGAGGAGTCCGTCCATGACGCACCACCGCCGCCGCCAGGTCCTGTGCGCCGCAGCGTCCGTACTCGTCGGGACCGCCGATCTGTGGTGCGCCCGTCGGGGGATCGCGTCCGCCGCCGTCGGCCTGTCGCTCGCCCTGCCGGTGCTGGTCGCGGCGGCCGTGCACGCCGGGCGGCGCCACCGGCTGGTGCTCGACACGCACCTGCGGGCGAGACGGGCCGTCCTGGGCGACGCGCCGCGGTTCACGCCTGCCCGCCCCTGCTGTTCCTTCTGGCGCGCCGCCGCGGGCGCCGCCCACGCACCTGACTGCGCCCGTGCCCGAGGTGCCGGGGCGGGGACCGGGACGGCGTCCGCGTGGCGGGAACTGTACGAGGCGTGCTGCCTGCGGGGCTGGGAGTCCCGCGGGGCCGCGCACGAGGCGGGAACGTGTCTGCGCCGGGCGGCCGCATAGCGCCGGCGTCGACCACCGTGCGCCCGGACATACCGGGAGCGGGGCCACCGCATACCTACGAGTAGGGTCCGCGCCCTTGGGAACAAGACACTGGGACCCGAGGTGAAGAAAGGACGCAGCCCAGCTGAGCACGCCGGGCCGGGAAGGCATATGGCAACCGAGCCGCGTTGGGACGACACACTGGCTACCGAGGGCATTTCGAGCCGCACCGCCCGCTTCACAGGTGAGCTGCATCATGTGACGGGTGCGCGTCTGGCCGCCGAGGAGTTCCTCGACGATCTCGCGCGCGGCACACCACCGGCGGCGCCGGAGCACTGGGACGACATCCTGCTGGTCGTCACGGAGCTCGCCGCGAACGCCGTGCAGTACGCACCGGGCCCCTTCGAGCTGCGGCTTCGGCGTACGTTCGACGGGGTGCACGTCACCCTGAGCGACACCAGCACGACGCCGCCGGCTCCGCGTCCGTTCCATCCGAGCCGGGGCGGCGGCGGTATCGGCTGGCATCTCGTGCACACCCTCTGCGACCAGGTCAGCGTCGTGACGAACGATCACGGCAAGGACGTCCACGTCTTCCTGCCCTGGTGAGGGACGGCCGGCCGAAGGGCCGGCCGCGCGGCGTCCGGTGCGTGGGTGAGCGCGTGACGAACCGATCAGTCGGCCCGGCCCGGCGCACTGTCCCGGGCCGGCTGCGCGGCCGAGCGCAGGGGCACCAGGACGCTGACGGTCTTGCCGCCCCCGGGGCGCCGGTCGATGACGATCTCACGGGCCAGCCGGATGATGAGCGGCCAGCCGTATCCGTTGCCGTAGTGACCGCGGGGAAGGTCGCCGGGTCCGTACGCGACCTCCGGGACGACGTCGCTGTTGTCGTGCACGACCAGGCGAACCCCCGCCTCGGCCGGCACCACCTCGAAGCCGGCGAGACCGTCGCCGTGCCGGATGGCGTTGGTGACCAGCTCGGAGACGACCAGCAGCAGATCGATGACCTCCTCCTCCCGCGCGGTGCGCGTGGCGGAGTCCCACTGTTCCCGCACCACGGCGCGCGCGTACGCGCGCGCCGTCGCCGCACTGGTGACCGGGACTGCAGGTGCCGGCGGCCGGTCCGCCGCGGGGTCGCACAGCGTGGGCTCTGGCGCGTGGGCGGGATACCTGTGCGTCGTGTCCCCGAAGTCCGCTCGCTCCGCGCGGGCGGCGCGCGGCTGCTGCTCGTTCTCTCTCACCGTTCTGTCACTGCCCCGGGCACCTCCATCGCCACCTCGACATTCTCGGCGAGGAGGAAACACCCCGCGGTTCCTGTCACGTCAAACAGCCTTTCCACGCTCTCGCCGGACGGCCCGCCACCTCGTGGGACGTCCCGCACGCCCGGTGTGCTCGCCGGGCGTCGGCCGGCACGTTCCGGACGGCCGGGGCCACGGGCCCCGTACCGGAGGCCGACGACGCTGCGGACGCCCCCGAAGCCGGTGGAGCCTCGGCGGGCGCCGCCGGGCGAGCGGCGGCGCGTCCGCGCCGTCGACACCACCGGTACCGCCGTCATGACGGGGGGCGCTCCGGTGGGCGGACGACGTCGGGGCGGGCTCACGCTCGTCGGGCATCGGCAGACTCTTCCTCCACGGCTCGCCGGGCCGCGGCGCGCGTCCCCTGGGCCGCTCCAGCATAGGAGGGGCAGGTCGTTTCCGGTCACGCGTCCTTCGCCGCCGGGGAGGCGGGCGCCCGCCGCCGCTGCCGTGCCCGGGTCAGGCGGTGGTCGTCTCGCGGGGCGGAAGCCCGTGGTAGTAGTCGCCCACGCGGGTCAGGTACTCCGGGTCCATGGTCTCGCTGTCGATCCGGAAGCGCGGTGCCGCCTTGACCTCTCCCCTGCTGCAGGCCACCGTCACCCGCCGGCCTTCGGGGTCGATGCCGGTGACGACACCGGCCGGAACGAGGACGCTCTTGCCGAACACCCACACACCGGTGTCGACGATCAGGTGCCGCATGCCGAAGTGGTCCGCCTCGCGGTCCACATGGCCGATCGTGCCGTCGGCGGCGACGACGGTGAAGCCGGTCAGGTCCAGTCCGTGGACGTGGGCTGCCTGCGGCGGGTACGACCAGATGGTGTCGATGGCCACGCTGTCCTTCCTCCCCGAGCGAGACGAGTGGTGAGCCCTCGACGGGACGGTCATCACCCGCCTGGCTCCACACAGCAGCAACT
The DNA here is from genome assembly GCF_053587115.1 of Streptomyces sp. NPDC003697. NCBI lineage: Bacteria > Bacillati > Actinomycetota > Actinomycetes > Kitasatosporales > Streptomycetaceae > Streptomyces > Streptomyces sp. NPDC003697. The sequence goes on along the minus strand of NZ_JBSFNN010000132.1, from coordinate 956 downwards.
ACCCTGCTCAGGCGGCCGCATTCGGGGCCTCGGCGAGGTGCCGCCGCTCTCACCCGGCCCGCGATGCCGGCCGGCGAGCGGCGCGGGGCCGGTGAGAGGTTCCAGCGGGCCGGTGGCCGTCGGCGCGCCACCGGGCCGGCGCACGGCACGGGCACCGGGTCCCCTCCCCCGCAGGGCCGTCCGGTCGCCTGCCCGCGTGCGGGTCGAACCACGTCGTGTACCCCCGTTTCGCACCTTCACACAGGACCTCTTCCGGGCGATGTCCGGGAGTGCGGCGCCCCCGCGCGGGGTTTTGGCCGGGGCGGTCCACCTGGGTTAGCCTGCGGCGTATTTTTCTCATCATGCAGATCCGTGAACTGCGGAAATGCGATCACAACAGGCAGGTCCGCCACGGCGGCCGGCCAGGGTCCGAGTCTCCGCTGGGGGGACTCCTGGGGAGCGGGACGAGGGTGCGGATGACCAGCGACAGGACCGAGGTGGTCGACGCTGTGCCGGGAGACCAGGAGCTCAGGCAGCTCCTGGCGGGACTGACGGCCGTGCGGGACGGCGACTTCGGCACGCGACTGCCCGAGGACGCCGACGGCCTGATGGGCGACATCGCCACCGTGTTCAACGGCATGGTCGACCAGCTGTCCGTCTTCACCCGCGAGGTCACCCGGGTGGCGCGCGAGGTCGGCACCGAGGGCACCCTCGGCGGCCAGGCAGAGGTACCGGGCGTCTCGGGCACCTGGGCCGATCTGACCGACTCGGTCAACGCCATGGCGGGCAACCTCACCACCCAGGTCCGCGACATCGCCCAGGTGGCGACGGCGGTGGCCAAGGGCGATCTGTCGCAGAAGATCGACGTACCGGCCCGCGGCGAGATCCTGCAGCTGAAGGAGACCGTCAACACGATGGTCGACCAGCTCTCCGCGTTCGCCGACGAGGTCACCCGCGTCGCCCGCGAGGTCGGCACC
>NZ_JBSFNN010000131.1:0-12462 GCF_053587115.1 Streptomyces sp. NPDC003697 | reverse complement strand
TTCGCGATCTCCCAAAGTCCCTCCGGAACAATCCAACTCCATGTACCCCGCCCCATACCGAGGTCAACGACGCCTCACCACGTAGGACACGGTCTCAAGGCACAGGGCCCGCGGTAAGGCCGAGTTGATCCGCGCGAGAAGCCAGGAAGCCACTCGCGCCTCACAGCCGGTTGGCAACAGGCGGGGGCTGCGATGAACGAGATGAAGCTACGCCTCCAGGGACAGCCCGGCGTCGTCGGCCAGGGCCTGGAGGGCGGCCCTGCTGCTGTCGTCGATCTCGATGTCGGCCATGAGACGAGTATGCCGCGCCGGGCCCTGCCCGGAGCGCGCCGGGCTGCTGAAGCCGGGCCGGTCGTAGCCGAGGTGCGGCATGCGGCTGGTCGCGGCTGTCGGTGCCGTACGGACGAAGTCCCGCTGACCGGGGCAGAAACGGCAGCCAGCATCACCTGATCACCGACGCCACCGGCATACCGCTCGCCGCCACACTGACCGGCGGGAACCGGAACGACGTCACCCAAGCTGATCCCTCTGCTCCAGGCCGTGCCGCCCGTGCGAGGCAAGCGCGCCGTGGCCAAGGTCCTACGGGGCCCGTGCGATCCCACGGTCTTGGCTCCCCCTTTTGACGCGCGGATGTGGGAGCCGTCGACCGCAGCCCGGGACAAGTCCAGGGCGTTCGCACTGCGGAGCTCGGCGAGGAGGACCTCGTGCAGCCGGGGCCACAGCCCCGCGTCGGACCACTCGGCCAAGCGGCGCCAGCAGGTCGTGCCGGAGCCGAAACCGAGTTCCTGCGGCAGGTGCTCCCAGGCGATCCCGGTGTGGAGCACGAACAGGATGCCCTGGAACACCAGCCGGTCCGGATGCCGCTTGCGACTGGGATGCCGAGTCCGGCGCTCCACCCTCGGCAGCAGCGGCTCGATCACCGCCCACAGTTCGTCGTCGACTTCCCACGGCTTCGGCCGCGCCACCCCGCACCTCCGGATCATCGGTCCCGGAGTGATCCAACCACCTCGAAGATCGTTTCGTTCTCTGCACCCTTGATTGTTTCCTGGGCCTCGACCGCCCGGACCGCCTCCGCCTCACCCCGTTGAGCCTTCCTTCGCTCGGTGAGTCTTCCTCGCCAGAGTTGCGGTAGAGGGCAAGGGAGAGCGGTGGAGCCTGAGTCCGGGCGGGTGAGGGATCCCGCGCCAGTAACGCCAGGACTCGACCGGAACCCCGTCCGGTCCTGCTCCCGAGCACCGGTCCTACCGGTTCCTACCGCCGGTATACCGCTGCTCTCCCGCTCACGGGCACGGTGAACGGGTAATCGCCGCCTCCACAGGCGGTCTTGAGGAGGACCAGTGACCGGCGTTATGAACGACAACGGCCAGGGTGCGTCCGACCGGCCGGACGGCAGCCTCTACCGGTGGGACATCCACCACGTCTCCAACAGCCGGCACCAGCACGGGCCGTGCGGTACCTGCGTGACCGAGGACAGCGCACGCGCCTGCATCGAGGCGGCGCTGGCCGCCGCAGTCGGCCCGGACGTCTACGCCTGGGGGCTGCTCAGCCGCGTGTCCCCCGCGACGGAGGCCGGGACGACACACGCCGGGACGATGGGGACGGACCCGTCGTGGAGCCGCACGCCCGTCGCGTGGGCCGCACCCGGACCGGGCGGAACAGTTGCCTGGCTGTCCCACGGCGGTCGGCCACTCGTCGCGGTGCAGGGGGGCGAGACGTCGGCGGCGTCCGCGGAGAGCATCTCGTCACTGCTGTGCCGGTTCGGTCGTGAGGTCCGGCGGTACAGGCTCACCGTCGGACTCACCCAGGCGGAGTTCGCCGATTCCGTGGACTGCACCGAGACGACGGCCGGACGCATCGAGAATGCCCAGCAGATGCCGTCGTACGACTTCGCTCAACGGGCGGACCGGCTCCTGGGTGCCGATGGCGCGCTGGTGAAACTGTGGCCGTTGCTCATCCGGTCCGCATATCCGGACTGGTTCTGGCATGTCATCGAGCTGGAACAGCGAGCCGGCTTCATCCAGGAATTCGAGTCCGTTGCCATTCCTGGCCTGTTGCAGACAGAGGCGTACGCGCGCGCCATCTTCACCGCCGCCCACCCTGTCGCCCCGAAACTGCAGATCGATCAGTTCGTGGCCGCCCGTATCGACCGGCAGCGCATCCTCACCAGAGTCGAACCACCCCAGGTCATGGTGACCCTCGACGAAGGCGTCCTGCGCCGCTGCATCGGCGGGAGTCGCGTCATGAGCGAGCAGCTCGGGCATCTCCTGGAGCGCGCCGACCTGCCCAAGGTCCACCTCCAAGTGATCCCGTTCAACGTCCGGCAACACCCCGGTGGCATGACGCCCTTCCGCCTCATGGGATTCCGGGAAGGCACAGACGTCCTGTACGGGGAGACGTTCATCGGCGGGCAGACAACCGTCGACCCCGCCCAGATCCAGCAGCACAAGCTGGCTTTCAACCTGATCCAGTCCGAGGCACTCTCCCGAGACGACTCACGGGTCCTGATACGCGACATGAAAGAGGAATTGGACCGTGCACGCCACTGAACGGCCCTGGCGCAGGAGCAGCTACAGCATGGGAAACGGTGGCAATTGTGTCGAGGTGGCGGACGACGCCCACACCGTCGGCGCGCCCGCCGTCGACGTGCGCGACAGCAAGGTTCCCGACGGGCCGGTGCTCAGGCTCCCCAGGGAACAGTGGCAGGCCTTCGTCGCAGGTCTCAAGGTGCTCAAAGGCCTTGAAGGGCCCAAAGGTTCCGAAGGCCTCCGACGCCGTCGTAGAGTTCACGCGGGTACGCGTGCGGCCTTGCCTCTCACGGGAGTTCGAGCCGAGAATTCGTGATCCGCGCGTTCCGCGTCACCGTCGCCCCGGAGAGGGACACCACATGGTTGGCCAGGCCCGATCAGCCGGTCGGCGCCCGCGTACTGCCGCGCGACCGGCGTGCGTCCGACACTGTCGGGCCGGGTGACGGCGTACGGTGCGTGACATGCGGTATCGGATACTTGGGCCGCTCGAGCTCTGGCGCGACGGTCAGGAGGTTCCCCTCGCGCCGGCCAAGTGGCGCATGCTCCTGGCGGTGCTCCTCTGCGACGCGAACCAGGTGGTGTCCACCGACCGGCTGATCGCGGAGTTATGGGGCGACCGGCCTCCGCAGAGCGTGAACAAGCTGCTGCAGGGCTATGTCTCGCGGGTACGGCGCGCGCTGGGCGACGAGGCGGGTGAGCTGCTGGTGACGCATGTGCACGGTTACCGCGCCCACGGGTACCGGCTCGTCGTGGCACCGGACGAGGTCGACTCCCACCGGTTCGTCGAACTGGTGAAGCGGGGCGGACAGGAACTCGGCCGGAACTCGGCCGATGCGGCCGCCGCGCTGCTCGGCGAGGCGCTGGACCTGTGGCGCGACGTTCCGTTCGCCGACGTGCCGCCGACACCCGCCGTGGAGGCGGAGGCCTCACGCCTGACGGCGAGTTATACGCAGGCGCGGGAGTTCCGTATCGAAGCGCAGGTGCGGCTCGGCCGCCATGAGGCCGTGCTGAACGAACTCGAGGCACTGATCGCCGAACATCCGCTCCGGGAAGCCATGCGGGGCCAGTTCATGCTGGCGCTGTACCGGTCGGGCCGGCAGGCGGACGCCCTGGCCGCCTACCGGCAACTGCGCCACCGTCTGGCCGAGGAACTGGGCATCGAGCCGAGCCCGTCCCTCCAGCAGCTCCACCAGCGGATCCTCACCGCCGACGCGTCCCTGCTTCTCGGACCCGAACCCGGACCCAAGCCGGAAGCCCGGGCTGAACCCAGGACCGGGCCCGTCCCCGAGCCCGTCACCGCTCCCGGACCAGCCGACCGTGCCCCCGAAACCGACCCCGCTCCGTCCGGCCGCGCACGCCCGGACCGTACCCGACAGGACCGCGCACTCGCCGGCCGTACGGAGACCGCGGCAGGCATACCCGCCCTGGTCCCCCGAGAACTTCCCCACCTCGGCAGCGCCTTCGTCGGCCGCGCCGGCGAGAGTTCCGTACTGCGCAAGGTGCTGGACCGCGCCGACGACGGGCATGTGGCGATCGCCGCGATCGACGGGACCGGTGGCGTGGGCAAGTCGGCTCTGGCGATCCACACGGCCCATCAGCTCGCCGACCGCTTCCCGGACGGCCAGTTCTACGTCGATCTGCACGGAGCCACCGTCGGCCTGACGCCCCTGGAACCGGGTGACGTGCTCGGCCGGTTCCTCAGCACGCTGGGGCTGCCGCAAGTGGCCATCCCCACCAACCCCGACGAGGCGGCCGCCACGTTCCGCTCCATGGTCGCCGACCGCCGCATCCTCGTGGTGCTCGACAACGCCGCCGGTGTGGAGCAGGTCCGCCCGCTGCTCCCCGCCGGTCCCGGCTGCGCCGTACTGATCACCAGCCGCGAGATGCTCACCGCTCTGGAGGGCGCCACACACCTCCACCTCGGCGTCCTGTTCCACGACCAGGCGATGGGACTGCTGGAACGGCTCCTCGGCCCGGAGCGGGTGGCCGCCGACGCGGAGGCGGCGGACGCGATCATCAGGATGTGCGGCGGCCTTCCCCTGGCCCTGAGGATCGTCGGCGCCAGGCTGGCCGCCCGCCCCAGCTGGCCCCTGAGCGCGTTCGTCGAGCGGCTGACCGACGCCCAGGGGCGGCTCGACGAAATCTGTGTCGGCGACGTGTCCGTACGGGCCAGCTTCCACGCGAGCTATCACGCCATCTGCCACGGCGACAATCCCACCGACCAGGCCGCGGCCCGCGCCTTCCGGCTCCTCGGGGTCGCGCCGGGGTCCAGCATGAGTCTGCCGGCGGCGGCCGCCCTGCTCGGCGTGCCGACCGGTCCGGCCGAGGACGCGCTCGAACGGCTGGTGGACGCGCATCTGCTGAACAGCCCCGCTCCGGCCCGCTACCAGATGCACGACCTGCTCCGCCTGTTCGCACGTGAACAGGTGTGGGCGGAGGAGCCCGAGGCGGAGCGCGAACGGGCTCTGGAGCGCGTACTTCGTTTCTACCTCGCCGCCACGCAACAGGCCGTGGCCTTCCTGGAGGTGCCGCCCTACTTCGACCGTCGCGCGCAGGATCACGTGTCCGCGGGCATGGCCGGCACGCCGGGTCTCCCGACGGCGCGCATCAGGGACCAGAGAGAGGCCGAGGCATGGCTGATCACCGAGCGCGCGAACCTGATTGCCACTGTCCTGGACGCCCTCACGCAGTCCGACTCGACGGCGCGCCTCGCTGTGCGGCTGACGGAATTGCTGCAGTGGTACCTCTACCCGTACGCCCGCGCCCGGGAGTTGTGGACCCTGGGCGAGGCGGCCGTGCGTAGCGCCCGGCGTCTCGGCGACCGGGAGAGCGAGGCCTGGGCGCTGCACAACCTGTCGGCGGTGTACTGGCTGCACCGCCAGTTCGACAGAATGCGGCAGTGCCTGGAGTCGGCGCTCGTCATTTGGCGTGAGACAGGCGACCGCGAGGGCGAACGGCGCTCCCTGCACAACCTCGCGGACGCGCTGACGGAGATGCAGTCGTACGAGGAGTCCGTGGCCGTGCGGACCCGGCAACTCGACCTCGCGCGCGAGGCCGGCGACCGTACGGCCCAGGTGGCCGGCCTGGGCGACCTCGGCCGTGCGTACCGCGGTCTGGGTCGCTTCGAGGACGCCCTGACCTGCTTCGAGGAGAGTTTCCAGCACGCGCGGAAGATCGGTGACAGCAGCCTGCAGAGCTTCGCCCTCCACGAGATCAGCGCCCTCTGCTTCGAACAGGGCAGGAACCAGGAGGCACATGAGTATCTGGAACGCGCCGGGATCCTCGGCGGGGGACACCTCACGACGTACGTCAGCTGGCGCGGCCACGCGTGGAGCGCGTTCTTCCCCGCCTGTCTCAGCCTGCGGATCGGCCCGGACACGATCGGACCGCCGCCGCTGTGACGGGAGCCGGGCTGTGGGGGTGCCGGACATCGGTTGTCACGGGCCCGCGCGTGCGACTGGTCTACCGCCGCTATACCGGTGGCGTACACAGTCGGTCAGGACTGCAGGATTTCACGATCACCGTCCCAGGACTCGGCAGGTCTCATGGAAGTCATAGCACCAAGCGAAGACCGCATTCTGCGGATCACCCCGACCGACGATCCGCCCGGCCTCCGGCTGGCCGGTGAACTCGACGCGACGCGGCACGGCGAGCTCTCCGAGGCGCTGTCCTCGCACGTGGCCGAGGAGGGTGACGTCCGGCTCGACCTGGCCGGACTGACCTTCATCGACCTCGGCGCGCTCAGCCTGCTGACGAGCTTCGTGGAGAGCCGCGGTGGCGCCCTCCGGCTCGTCCTGGACAATCTGTCGCCCGCGCTGGGGAACCTCATCGAGACAGTGGGTTGGGAACGCCTGCCGGGGCTCGTGCAGGGGCAGAGGGGGACTTCATGACGACCGGGACACGTGCCGATCATCCGGTGGCCGACGGCCGGCAGGTCGACCACACGGTCCGGCACCAGGCGCTGCTCTACGGCGACGAGCGGGAGTTCCTCGCGGGCACACTTCCCCACGTCCGCGAGGGCATCGAAGCCGGCGCCCCGACGTTCGTGGTGACACCGGGCAACGAGGCCGAGGCACTGCGCGACTCGCTCGGGCAGGACGCCCAGGCCGTGCAGTTCATCGATCCCGCGGACGTCTACACGAACCCCGTCCGGGCCATGGCCGCGATGACCGCCGTCGCCAAGTCGCTGGGTCCACGCCCGGCGTGGGTGGTGGCGTCGGACGACTGGAGCCGATACCGGGACGCGATCGAGTGGGTGCGCTACGACTCGATCTTCAACCTGAGCTTCGCCGATGTGCCCTTCCGCAGTTGCTGCTGCTACAACACCGCGGTCCTGTCGTCCGACGCCATCGCACTCGTACGCCAGACCCACCCGAAGATCCTGGAGGGTGACGTACTGCGGGACAACCCGCAGTACCGGGAACCCGAGGATTTCGTCGGCGACCTCGACCGGCTGCCTCTCACGCCTCCCCCGCAGCCGGCCGCGACGATGCGCATCCTTCCCACCGAACTGCACGCCGTTCGGGCGTTCGTCGCCGACCAGGCGAAGCGCTGCGGGCTGTCGGCCGATGCGCTGCACAACCTGCTCGTCGCCGTGACCGAGGTGGCCACCAACGCAATCCGCCACGGCGACGCCCCGGTGACGCTGCGCACCTGGCCCGACGACGGCCTGATCTGCGAGATCACCGATTCCGGCAACTGGCAGCCCGAGGAGTTCATCAGTTGGCAGCCGCCCGAGTCCGCGGTGGACTCCGGCTTCGGACTCTGGGGGGTCGGGATGCTCTGCGACACCGTGCAGGTGCGGACGGGATCGAACGGGACGACGGTACGGCTGCGGAGCGCCTGAGCGGCGGGAGCGCCGCGTCGAGCGGGTGTCCTGACGGCTTCCGGATCCCTGCGCGCGGAAGGCCGTCCGACCTTGGCAGGAGCCAGGTCGGACGCCCTTCCGGTGGTGTCCGGCCAGTGGCGCCACCGAGATCTTGGTGGAGCGCCGGGCCCGGTGCTGGTGGATCTGCGGATCGTCGGCGACCTGGTCGAGATCTAATCACTCCAGGGTCAACCGGGTCACATCGGGCATGTCCCGGATCGCCTCCTTGTCGTCGGCCCTGGCCAGCCCGCTCTCCACAAGCAGCCGCAACCATCTGTCCCGGTATCGGCCGCGCCGGTCACGTTTCGTGACAATGCCCGGTCCGATCATGGCTGCGACAAGCTGCGGGTAGGCCGACCCGAGGACAAAGCGGTCGAAGAACGTGACGATGTCGTTCGCGAACACCAGGACGTCGATCGTTTCGTCCCGGTGCTTGTACAGGTGGATGTAGTCGTCGATGTCGTAGTAGTAGACGTCCCCGTCGTCCAGGTCCAGCCATATGCAGGAGCCGCACTCGATGTCCTCCGGGGCGCGGTGGCGCTCGCAGCCGATGGCCAGGGGACTGCCCAGTGGGCAGTGCGGAACGGTCGCCCGGGCCGCCCACGCGGCTGGGCCCTGGACCTCGTCGGGCTGAAAGAAGTGGAAGTAGTCGGCGCCCAGCCGCGAGAAGAGGCCGAACACCTCGGTGACCCCCTGCGGCAGTTCCGGAAGGGGCTCCGGGTTCCTCGCCCCCTCGATGATCACCCCGAAGCCGTGCTCGGCCTCCACCTGTCTGATCAGCTCGAGCTTGGAGCGAATCCGCTCCAGCCCTTCCCGGCGGACCTCGTCCATCGGACATCCCCCTGTTCTCGTCATCTCGGCGTGAGGAGCAGGGCGGAGTGAGGAGCATGCTGAGCCGGGTAGCCGTCTACCCAGACATCCACGCGAGTGCTCCCCGCCCCGGCGGCGGTCTCGCCGGGCCGGATGTGTGCGCCACCGACCGTATCGTGCTCACCGATGACATCACGGCCGGCCCACGTCGGCCCGGGTCCTCCATCGGCGCTGCCACGTAGCCTGACTTGATGATCTGTCAAGCAGATCAGGCCTGCGGGTACCACCACGACATCACGTAATTACCGAACTTTTCGACGTGATGTCGTTGAGCCCTGACGATGTGTGATCGTCGCGGTGTGCCAGTTGTGTGGGATACCCGCAGGGTGGTGGGCTGACGCCTGAACGGCAGGCGTTTCGCGAGCGGATCCGGCTGGAGGCCGCGGAGCGATTTGCTGCGCGTGCCCCCGACGTCGAGGTCGCCAAGGACTTAGGGCGCCGGCTGGGGATGCGGCGGCGGGCTGCGTCTCGGCGGCCCGGGAGACTGGTGGTGACGCGCAGGAGTCCGCTGAGGCGGCCGTCGGTCTCCTCAATGCCCATGCCGACGTCGATGAACGGTACGTCGTGGGCTTCGAGCCAGTCGACCATCGAAGGCGCCCTCGGCCTCCTGCTGAACGCCGGGAAAGCAGCCGGTTCCTCTCGCCGACTCCATGGCGGACCCGAACATCCGCGAGCAGACGCGCAAGAACATGGACGCGGTGGGCATCCCTCCGGCGGCGGTCGCCCGCGCGGTGGCCTTCGCCATCGAGCAGCCCGGTGACGTCGAGATCGGCGAGATCAACGTCCGCCCCACCGTCCAGGCGTGACACTTGCCGTCACTGGTCAAGTGAGACGGCCGCCAGCCGCTTGCACAACGCCACTGTCCGGCCGGGCGTCCCGATGATCCCAAGCTCAGCACCGGCCGGGAGCCCGGCCTGGCGCAGGCGCGGTGGCGTTCGGCCGGCGCGGTGGCGGGAGACGCCTGCCGGCTGTGCACCGCGCGGCGCGGTGCGGGCGGTGCGGTATCTGCCGCGTTGGGAGCGGGTGTGTGGCCGGCACGGCCGGTGGCTGCTGGACGCGGACGCCGACCAGCCGCTGGAACACCTCGACCTGCGCGGTGTCCCGGAGGCGGCTGCGGCGCAGCGGCGGTGGACGGGGGCGGCGCGCCATGCAGGGCGGGCCGCTCGGCGTGCGGGCCGGAGACACGAAGTCTCCGGCCCGCGGTCAGGCACGAGGTGGAACGACCGTGCGGCTCTGCGGTCAGGCGCAGTCGGGGACACCGTCGATCTTGTGTCCGCCCTGGATGTAGATGTTGCTGACCCATCCACCGGGGACGGACCCGTTCGGGTCGAGGAAGGTCCACCAGTCGTTCGTGGTCCCCTCGGCGGTGACCGACTGCCCCCGCTTCTGGCAGGTGGCCTGACCGGCGACCTTGGTGACGCGGCCCAGCAGACGGCAGCTGCTGGACGGGTAGTTCATGCAGTTGTTGGCCGACTCGTAAGCACGGACGGCCACGCCGGTCCCCCAGACGTACACCGCCACGGTGGCTGCGGCACGGGACGTTGCGGGTGCCACGGACGCGGTGGGCGTGGGCGCCGGGGCCGCGCTCGCGGAGCCTGCCGGGATCACGACACCCACGACGGACGCGGCTGAGACGGCGGCAGCGGCCAGGGAGAGTCTCTTGAGACGCATGGTGCTCCTAGGTCAGTGACTGATGCAAGGAGGGCACGTGCGAAGAGCGGTGAGCAAGTGGCGCATTGACGCGCAAGCATGCGCATCGTAGGACTGGTGCGCATTCAACTGACAGCGTCGACGGAAACGTTGACCCGATTCCGTCCGTCCGGCGGCGTCAACGCTGGTGGACGCCGCACATGTCCCGCGCAGTGGCTGAAAGACAGCGGGGTGATGCGGCAAGCGCTCGCGTCCGGCAGATGCTGTCGCCGCCGGGCCCTCTTGCGGCGGGTGTGGGCCTCGCCGCTGGTCGCGGCTTCTCCTGCAGGCGCAATCCGTCCACGACCGGCATGGCAGACTGCGCCTCACGCCGTCGCGCTCGCCGGCCGCAACCCGGGCGCCCACACCGGAACGTGGCCACGCCCTGCGCGCGCCGACCGCGCCGAGGCGAAGCAGGCGATGTGAGGAGGTGACGTGACGCGGTCAGAGCTTCCGTTTTCGCGTCACGTCACCTCACAGCGCATCTTGCTACGGGCCCCGCCGCGGCGTGGTGATGACCGCTGTGACGATGCCGCCCACGGCGGTGATGACGGCAGCGATGATGGCTCCATGTCTCCCCCTCGCTGAAGTGCGCCGAGTCGCGCGGCACACACCATCGCACCTCCATATGGCCTCCCACGAATACGCGTTTTCCCACGTCGGCAGGGTGTCCAGGACTGTTTGAGGCGGTGGTTCCTCACAGAATCGTCGGCTGTTCCTGCACAGAAACCTGCAGGGAAACCTGCGACGCCTGAACGTCGGTGAGATGGCCAGCAGCGAGCTCCCGCCCGGCGCCCGGAGTGCCCCATCACTTTTCGCTCCCGCCCGGCGCCCGGAGTGCCCCATCACTTTTCGCCGCCGCCCCCTGGCACCTTTCGGGGCCGTCCGGGACGGTGAACGCGGGCCCGCATCGGCGGATGGCCTAGGAAATCCACGTCGCAGGACACGCAGCCACAGCAGTGCGCACCCCAAGCCCCTCTGAGATGGCACCGCACGGCAACTGGCGACGAGGCAACACACGAGTGCCCCGGTGACATCACCGGGGCACGTCCCGTCGCGCCGGTGACCGTGGGGACAGGCAGCGCGCCGGTCTCCACGGTCACCGCAAGGGTGGTGACCGCGCGGAAGAGCCACCTTCGCTCTGTCACAGTGACTAGCATCCGGCAGCAACAACCAGGTACAAGGAGTGTGGTCGTGGCCGACGAGCCCGCGAAGACCCCCATCCAGAACAAGTACGCCCAGCAGTACGCCGACGACCTCGCTACCAACCGCAAGGAGCAGAGCGAGGTCACCGCTCAAATCGCCGGTCTGCAGGAGCGCCTGGATCAACTCAAGGCGGAGGAAGCCTGGTTGACCCAGGCGCAGAGCAGCTTGCCTGGAGCCCCGGTGTCGAACGCACCCGAGGCGCAACCGGCCACCGGGGCGGCCGAAGTTCCGCAGGGGGCCCCGGCCGAGCAGGCCGACACCTCCGCACCGGCCGAGGAGGCCGCCGATGCGGCCCCGTCCGTCCCACAGCAGCGGCGGGACCAGTCGGTCAAGGAGGCACCACCCAAGCAGCCTGCCAGGAAGACGGCCGCAGCCAAGAAGACTGCACCGGCGAAGAAGTCCACGGGCAGGAAGGCCGCCGAGAAGGTTACCGCCGGGACCACGGCAGAGAAGGCCACGGCAAAGCCGGTGAAGAACGCCGCCGTGAAGGAGGCCGCCGTGAAGAAGGCGTCGGCCGAACCGGTGAAGAAGGCCACCGCGAAGAAGACGTCGGCCGAGAAGGTCCCGGCTCAGCAGGCCGCCGCCGCACAAGCGCCGGCGGGAAGGGCTGGGACCGCGGAGAAGTCGGGGCCGCCGCTGTGGCAGCTCATCCTGGACATCCTGCGCAAGACCTCGGGGCAGCCGTGCGTGGCCCGTGAGGTCCACGACCAGCTCGCGCAGGACCATCCCAGTCGGAAGACATCCGCCCAGACGGTGCGCAACAACCTGCAGACCCTCGTCCAGAAGGGCCTCGCCGAGAAGTCGCGCCAGCAGGGAAGCGTGATGTACACCGCGTACGCAGACGCTGAGGCGAATGCGGCGCCCGCCGCGGACGGCGAGGTCGGGCAGGCTCCCGAGGGAGTGGCCGAGAAGGTTGTGGCGGCGGTCTGATCTCCGCTGCGCCCGCCCGGGCACCCGCGACGGCCGGCAGGCCGAGCGCTCCAGGTGCCCGGGCAGCGACACGGCGCGCGGCGATGGCCCCAGCCCCCGGACCGGCGGCCACGTCGCTCAGCTCGGCGCGTGCTCTCAGGACAGCGGCGGCCTGCACGTAGACCGCCGCGGCGATGGCTGGCGGGGCGGAGGCGTCTCGTAGCAGCGCCGCCCGTCCGGCGGGCGGTCACTGGCAGTCGGAGGTGTGCGGGTGGCGGCGCCGGCGGGATCCCGCCCATACGGTGACGAACGCCGGGTGGCTCAGTACGCGGAGTTGACGTTGTCGATGGAGCCGTAGCGGTGGGCGGCGTAGTTGGCGGCGGCGGTGATGTTGGC
>NZ_JBSFNN010000130.1:0-12736 GCF_053587115.1 Streptomyces sp. NPDC003697 | reverse complement strand
CTTCCTCTATGCCCCATCAGCCCACAAGTCACCCGATCCAGGACCCCGTTCGAACCAGACCGAGCGCACGACCGGATAGAGAACGGCCAGTTAGACACTCACCCTGGCCGCGGCTTGGGCTGCGGCATGGCTGCACTCACCTGCTCTGCAAGTGGCTGGCCCATGCAGCCTTGATCTGCTCACCCTGCTCGGCAGTGATGACGCCAGCTTCCATTGCCACGGCCACGAGATCGGTGCCGGCCGCGAGCTTGAGGGCGGTGAAGGCATCGTTCATGCGGTCGGAGTTTCTAGGCGTCCCAACGTGCCCCGGCTCCAGGTCACCGGGGAGGAAGTTCGCCACCTCTCCGTCGTGGCTTTCAAACGCCGCTTTGTCCATCCTCACGTGGACCCGTTTGGTGCCGATGGTGACAACGGTTCCATGTGACCCTTGGTGGTACATGGGCCTGTCACTTGGCGCTCTGACGGTGACCTTGTCTCCGACCTCGAAGCTGCTCAGGGTCCTCCCACTGCCGAACATGCGCGTCCCCCCTCTAGGACATGTGGATCAAGAAGCACTTCATACCGCCCCGCTGCACCACTTGTACACCTCGTTCGGCCGCCGCGTGGACTAGAGACCAGTCCGCCAACTTCCGCCCTGGTGATGAAGGAGGTACCGAGGCACCGCTTTAGGAGAGCGGGATGAGATTCCGACCGCTGACCTGAAGATTCGATACCTGGTCGACTCAGCGGCAACTTGCCCGCACGACCCCGTCGTTCGCCGTGGCTGACCCTCGCATCTGGCACGAGGGTGGCACGAATCGCAACCAACGACAGGCAGCCACGACGGCGGGCGCGCCGACCCCACCAGGCACGTGTGTGTCTCGCTGTACCCCCACCGACATCACCACGCTGCCAATACCGTCGGCTAGAGCAAGCCATGGCGGCCGACACGTGCATGGGTCGGAGCCCGACCGAGGCGACGCGTTGGTCATGTCATTCGCCGCGGAGTGATTGAGAACTACCGCGGTGCACTCCCCGGCCCGACATGACCAGATCACCGGCCAGGAAGCGGCCCGGGCGGCCTCCCGGTACGGGCGCACCATCGGCGGTGGGGGAGCCCCCCGTACCCGTTGGGGGCGGAAGTCGCGAACCGCGCACCTTCGTAGCGCTGCATTGCGATCACCGACCTGTTCCCGAGCGAGCGACATGAACCGGAGGAGAACCATGGCGTGGGATTACGCGGAACTGGCCAAGGAAGCCAGCAAACGGGGCTGCCCCCTCGCGTTGAAGTGTTTCTACACCGGGCGGGGCGTCATCGTCGGCAGCGTCATCACCGCCGCCACCATCGCCGGGACCGTGGCCCACGACAAGCGGAGTAAGCGCCGCGCCGCCGCCGCTGCAGCTGCCGAGGCCTCGGCCGAAAGCACGCCGGCCCCCGGCGACGCCCCGGCGACCGCGCGCAGCTGATCCCCGGGCTTCGGATAGGGCCGCATGCTGCCCGTCACCCGAGGAGGAAGAGCCCGTGGACGAGTACGCACCCGGCGGCCTGGTGCCGCCCACCACCATGGCGGAGCTCAACGCCCGTGTGGTCTTCGTGCCGCTCGGCCACGGGCCGGCCGTGGCCGCCCGCGCGGCGCGCCTGGCACTATTCACCGGGGTAGGGGCCGATGTCTTCTCGGCTGATGACGGCCGCAGGGAGGGCGTCATCCCCGGATGGCCGGCGGGCCTGCTCACGGAACATCTCTCGTAGCTCCTCGCCGTTTTTGGACTATGTCTGGCGCACTGAACGTTGCCCGCAGTACGGTGTGTCTCTGCGTTGCATGGCTAGCGCACACGGTAATGGGGGGCGCGTGATCAATTCTGCCGAGGGCCCGTCGCAGAAAACCCTTAGTGCTGAGAATAACGAACCAGCTCTCGTAGCGCTCGGCTCGACGGTATCACCCGATGTGAGCGGGAGCGTCACCTTCGGCAAATACCGTTATCAAGCTAAAGTTGCCGCCTTGCTCTGGATCTCGTGTTTGCAGCAGGACGGACCTATAGCCGTTGTCTGCGAACACGTTGACGACTTGGTTCTAGTCTGGGAGCAGAGGCTTGAGTTCCGGCAGGTCAAGACTCGAATTCCCGGCAGAGCCAGCTGGACATTCAACGAGGTCTGCAAAGACGGTGGCGGCGTCGACTCGCTCATCCGCTCGCGGATCGCTTTCAATGGGCGTTCCGAAGGATCGGAAGTGCGAGATAGTTACTCGCTTTGGCTCGAAGGTGCAGCCTCACTTAAAGAACCCACAGCAGGCTTCTTTGCGCGTCCCAGTTCCGTCTCGGGTAATCATAAGAGGAAAGTAGTCGCGCTTGCTAAAGCGGTAGCTAAGGATCAGAAGAAGGACATTTCCGACGCCGAGATATCCGCGTTCCTCGACGCTCTGGTAATCTTGCCCAACCGAGTCAATGAGCAAGACATTGACAATATGGTACTTGCGGCACTGGCTAAGGCCTTGCCTAATACCAGGGTTGTTCATGTTCTAAGCGCTCTGGAGAAAATTTTGCAGAGAGCCGAGGATGCGCAAGAAGGCACACTTGTTACGCGCGAGGCGCAGGACTTCATGAGGGCTGTGGGGCTGGCTCCCGCGAACGAGCCCAGCCCATTGGAACGTCAGACCCTCACCAAAGCTGAGCTGATCGATATACTGCCTGACGACCCTGTACTTGGTCATGCTCACCTAAGCGCACTTCTGACCTCCGGAAAGCCGATTTCTAATCTGCGCAGAAAGCTCATGCTTGCTTGCGCGAGCCAGGAAGTGCAGATCGAGGCAGCGGCTCTTCAGTCAACCGCAGATTCTCGAAGGCTCGAACTTCTTGCTTCCTCGATCACTGCCGAGGAATCTTTGGCTGCTCTTGCTGAGGAGCTACTCGATCACGGCAGAACAGTTGCGATGCGGCATGCTAACCACACGACACCCGGACAGCAGGTGTTCATTGATCTCAAGCTCGATCGAATGATGCTAAAGCAGCTTGACGTCGACAATCTTTTTACCCACCGGCACGGCCAACTCGGATATCTCTGCTGCCTATCAGACGAGTGTGAATACTCATGGAGAGCGTCATGAGCGCCGTAGGCCTAGAGGCTCGTCGCGCTCGTCGCGTTGCAGCCGAAAGAGAGAAGTACCGTCCTTCCGCTGAGGGGGCCGCTCGACTCCTCTTGCTGATCGACACGTTCAGCCGGCAGAAGGGAACGCAGGCACATCTCGAAGGACGCACAAAGCTAGCTAAGCTGGACTTTTTCCTGCGATACCCTGAGCGACTTGCCGTAGCGCTGCAGAGCAAGGGTGTTAACCCAGAGACTATTGCTACGGCTACCGAGGAGGAAGTTCCGATCGATGAGCGGATGGTCCGCTATCGGTATGGCCCTTGGGATCCCTCCTATTATTCCCTGCTGGGGAGCCTCATCGGCCGGGGCCTGATCGAGGTAGTATCCGTTAATTCGCGTGGACAC
The DNA here is from genome assembly GCF_053587115.1 of Streptomyces sp. NPDC003697. Classification (NCBI taxonomy): domain Bacteria; kingdom Bacillati; phylum Actinomycetota; class Actinomycetes; order Kitasatosporales; family Streptomycetaceae; genus Streptomyces; species Streptomyces sp. NPDC003697. Next base: position 9,270 of record NZ_JBSFNN010000130.1, on the reverse strand, counting down.
GGCTACAGGAGTACTCCCCAAGGGGCGGCTTTAGTCGAGCGACTTCTAGAAGATGAGTCTTGGAGTGAGTATCAAGAACGCTCATTGCTCTTGAGACGTCACTTCGACCTCACAGGCGAGAGGCTGAAGAAACTCATCTATTCCCTGTTTCCGGATATTGCCGGGTCGTCTTGGGGGGAAAGCATTTAATGACTAAGCAAAACCACTTGCTTCAGATCGACTATGTCAGGCTGGTCGGTGGAGGCAGAGAAGTAAATTTCAATCCTGATCTCAGCATTGTGCAGGGAGAGATCGCAACAGGAAAATCAACTCTGCTGCGACTCATGCGCGGGTTTCTCGGAGCCTTGCCGAAGAGCATGCCTCCTGAAGTCAACTATGTGAGTGCTATTACCGGTCAGGTCCGTACTGGCGCAGCCGAGTGGCTCGTCTCTCGGCCTCGTGTGACCACGCCGACAGCGAAGGTGGATATTGTCGGCGCGAATAGCGCATATAGACTTCCCGCCGTAAAGAACGATGGCACGGCCGATAAGACCTACTCGCAATGGCTCCTTGAACAGATCGGGTTGCCCGTCGTTGATGTTCCAACGTCACGATCGCGCCCCGAATCGAGTGAGTACGTACCGGTTACTATCAACGACTGGTTGAACTACTCGATGGTCCCGGGTGCTGAGATCGACAACATGGTATTCGGTCATCGAGACCCTTTCAGGAACATCAAGCGCCGGTACGTTTTCGAGATTGCCTTCGGTCTCTATGACACCGAAATGGCGCGGCTACAAGCTGAGCTTAAGGACGTTGAGAGTCGAATCAACTTCCTTTCTCAACAAAGCGCGGCATTTGACAGGCTGATGCGTGGAACGATGCTCGGCGATCGCAGGGAGTTGGAAGCGCGGCTGACCACGCTGAGGGAAGAAGCTGCTGAGCTGGAGTCTGAGGCTTACGACACTGCGAATGGTCTCCATACAAGTTTGGGTACTGAGAGCTTGCGCGATACCGTAATTCGGCTTGAAGACTCGTGTGGCACCTTGACGGAGGAAAAAGATGCCGTCGAGCGACAGCTAGGTGACCTTGAGCAGTTGAGGATCCAGCTTCACTCGCAGGTAGTCAAGCTATCCCGTGCCATCGTGGCCGAAGATAACCTGTTGGACTTTGATTTCATCGTGTGTCCACGTTGCGGACAAGACTTGCCAGCAGTGCATGAGCAGGATCACGATCACTGTCGCTTGTGTACCCAGCCCTTGACTGACCAGAGTGATCGGCGGGCCGCTCTGATCAAGGAGCAAGGACGAGTTCAGGCGCAAATTTCTGAAATTTCTGAGGTGCAGGGATTTCGTCAGGCAGAACTTGCTGGCATTGAGCAGGCTCTTGCGCAGCGGCAAGCGGAGCTGGACGCGGCCGTAGCTGAGCTAGATTTCAGAACACGCGCGTTCGTCAGTAGCCGTGGTGACGAACTTAGTGAGCGTAGCGCTCGGCGTGCCCGAAACGTCGAGGAGCAGGCGCGCATTCGAGAATACCTGGAGATTCTCGCTCGTCGTTCTAGCATCATGGATGATGCACGAAGTCTGCAAGATCTGAAAGATTCAATCACTGCCGATCTAGCGGGTCGCGACAACTCATCCGTTGCTGAGGACAATTTGGATGCTCTTGAGGAGCGATTCGAGGAATACCTAGCTCAGCTGGAACCACCTCAGATCGGCGGAGCCGGCCTTGGAGTGAAGATCGACAAGCGAAACTTTCTTCCTATTGTCGGCGGGCGTTCCTTCGATGAAATCTCCAGTCAAGGGATGCAAGTGCTCGTAAATATCGCCTATTCTTTGGCCGTTCATACCGTTTGTATTGATCGAGGCCTCCCCATGGCGGGACTCCTGGTTCTCGATGGAATTAGTAGTAATACCGGTCGTGAGGGGTGGGACGCGCGAAGGGAAGATAACGCTTTTCGTCTACTCGCCGAAACGGCGGAACGCTACCGAGATAAGTTGCAGATCATTGCGATCGACAACGATGCACCGAAGTTCTTGGAGGAGAAGGTTGTACTTCGCTTGTCGGCGGATGATCGCCTGATTCGGATTGCGTCATAGTGTCAGTGCCTGCTCATCAGGCCTGGATTGGTCCGCCGAGACGGTCACCTGACGATTGGGATCGTTCGAAGTGGTTGGTCGTGACTGCAGGTCGCATTACGTTGCAATCATTCTCCTCGCATGTGTTGTCTGTGCACTCCTCGTAGCGCATGTAGCCATGCTATGTGGTGAGACGCCATGGGTATCGGTTCGATGGGCAGCCACTGCATTCGCGGGTGCCTTCGCAATCACAGCGCAGGTTGCCAAATTTCTTGGCTGGTTCAGCTCTCAAGACGGCGATTGATGTGGAGTCAGACGCAGCGCAAATGCCGCCATCGCACTACCGGTGCTGTATTGACGAGCCAATACCTTCAGCCACTAATCGGGAAATCACGAACCGGTGTGAGCGCTGAGCGAATACGCGGGGAAGTTTTTCTAGCACCGCTGCTGTCACCGTGGTTCTCACATGGACCCTAGTTAATCCGGTGCGTTCGTTCTGCGGTCATGGTGCGCCGGCTCCGCATGGCTCGCCTTTGGGATGGGCAGACGAGCCATTTGAGCCCTGTAGGAACGGCGTTTCGCGCTGCGGTGGGGCATGAGCACGACGCGGGCCTGAAACGGCCGAGCCGCTAGAGTCCATCGTCGTTGATGTTGGCTATGAACGGCACCTCCCCAAATGGGGACAGGTTCCTCGTGCAAAGTGGTCGCGCATGATGAGGTTGTCGAGTAAATTCTAGACATGACCGACTTCCTGTCCTATGAGAGTCTCCAGTGGGGTGCCCGTAAGTTCGCACACACAGCTATGGATGCCCACTCACGAAATGATGAAGAAGTATTCCTCCTGCATGCTGGAGTGAGCATCGAAAGACTGGCTAAGTCAGCCCTCTCGAAACACTCACCCTTCTTGCTCCTGGAAATGAAGGGAAAAGAAGACTACTTCGGCTTGCATATGCAGTGTGGCCTGTACAGTTTCCATTCCCCAAAGGAATGTGCAGCGTGCCATTGTAGAGGTCGGTTGATTGTCAATCTGCCCCTTATTGGGACTGGCCCGGCCGAAGGCTTCCCAGATAGATGGTTTTATTGTCCCTTGTGTGCATTTAGTGCGCATGGCGATGATGAGCTCGCAGCTTGCGGGATAGCAGAAAATGAGCTCTTCCTGTCTTCCCTGGGAGAGCCTATCCAGCTTGATGAATCCATGTTTGCTGAATTCGTCAGTCTGGGACTGCTTGATGGATCCGAGGTGGCTATGGTGGTTTCTCACTTCTCGACGGGTGCATCGACAGATTAGGCATGCGTGGGGTCATGGCTAAGTGTCCTCGCCGCGGTGCGCGACCAGTAGCCGAAGAAGTGACAGGCCGGGTCTCTGACCTGCGGCCGTGTGATTGACCAACGCTGCGACCTGCGACTTAGCTGTCGGTGGTTGTCAGCGTTGGTCGTCGTTCAGCACCCTCGCACGGCCCGGAGACGGCCCGGGGGACGTCGCGGTGCCCCCTCGATGCGAACTACGGGCGGGGCGGTCGTCGAGGTCTGGTGGGCTGGTCAGCCGGACTGTGAGAGGCATGGGGGGTCAGCGCCGGTCGGTGGGGTTGCTGTACTTCGCTGCTGTACGGGAGCCGGTTCTGCTCTACGGCGTCCGGCCTCCGCTCTCCCTAGACGGTGAGCAGAGCAGCAAGAAGCAGAGCCGCCATCGCAGAGAAGACCCGAGGTTTCCTCCAACCGGGCCCTGAAGCCTGGCGGTTGAGTTCCCAGGCCCACACGAGACCGCCACCTAGGCCAAGCGCGCTTCTCAGCAGGAAGACGGCAGTCTGCATTGTGAGCCTCCAGGAGCGTTCCAAACGGACGGGCAGGCTATCCATGGCGACGGTTCCGCGAGTGTCCGGCCCCAGTTTGGAAGATCGCGTATGCGGACCGGGGGCTGAGCTGGCAAGTCGCTGATGTGCGGGTTCTCGGGTCCCTCTCCGGAGTTCCCCGCCACTCCCCGCCGGTCGCTGCTCGATCGGGCATGCAGAGGGCACGGGGCCGGGCCTCCTGCTTGCTGCCGTGCGATCTACGGCTCACTCCGCTCGGGGACACACATCGTCCGGTGAGCTGGCGTTCTGAGGCGTCATCCCTGAAAAGAGGTGGGCTCGCCAGTCCCTGAGTAGGTACGATCCGCCTGGCCATGAGTCGTTTAGCGGCCCAAGACGTCGCGCTCGGGTTCGCCCCGACGCGGAAACCCCGGTTCAAATCCGGGCCATGGCGCCCTGGGCCGCGGCTGCTCGGCTCTGCCTGGGTCGACGGCGGACGGGATGGGAGCCTCCCTCGCACGCCGCATTCGGCCGGCACTCGGCGCAGCCTACGCCCGGCACGCCCACCCGGCGGCGTACTGGTCCACGGTCGGGCTACCGCTCTCGGTGGCCCGGCTGCTGGCCTCGTACTCCTCGACCATGGACGCCTGCGGTCTGACCGTCGAACCGCCCCGGTGGCGGGCGCTGGCCGTCCGAACGACCACCCGCCGTGAGGTCCGGCCGGTTCCTCCTCGCCGGGGCGTCATCCGTCCCACCACGACCGGCCTGCGCATGCGGTTGCGGCTGGCTCCGGGACAGGAGCCAGCGGACGTGGCGGCCTCCGCCGAACGTCTCCGGCACGCCTGGGGTGTCCACGCCGTCCACGTGCGGGACATCAAGCCCGGCGTCGTCGAACTGCGGCTTGTCGGCTTCGACGTGCTGCGGAAGGTTCGGATGCCCCGTCGGCTGGGCGGCGGCCCGCTTCAAATCCCGGTGGCGTTACGGGAGGACGCGACCGCGTTCGTGCGGGACTACCGGGCCGTGCCGCATGAGCTGGTGCTCGGCGCCACGCTCTCGGGCAAGTCCATGTACCTGCGGAACCTACTGACCGGGCTCGCCGCTCAGCCGGTGGCCCTGGTCGGGATCGACTGCAAGCGCGGGGTCGAGCTGGCGCCGTTCACACCTCGGCTCTCCGCCCTGGCGACCGACCCGGGCCAGGCGGCCGAGCTGCTTCCCGCGCTCGTGAAGGAAATGGAGGACCGATACGACCTGATCAAGGCCCGGCAGGGCATCGCGCCCGGCACCCCGGAAGAGCTGATCACCTCGGACGTATGGGGGCTGCCGGAGGACGAACGCCCCTCCCCGATCGTGCTCTTCATCGACGAGGTGGCCGAACTCTTCCTCGTCGCCACGCGGAAGGAGGAGGAACGGCGGGACGAGATGGTCACCCAGCTCATCCGGCTCGCCCAACTCGGCCGGGCCGCCGGCATCTACCTCGAAGTCTGCGGACAGCGCTTCGGTGCCGAGCTGGGCAAGGGCGCGACCATGCTCCGCGCTCAGCTCACCGGCCGCGTCTGCCACCGCGTGAACGACGAAGCCTCGGCCAAGATGGCGCTCGGCGACATCGCCCCTGAGGCCGTCCTCGCGGCCTGTGCCATCGCCCCCGAGCTGCCCGGCCTGGCCGTCGTCGGCGACACCTCCGGCGGCTGGTCCCGCATCCGCACCCTCTACCTCTCCCTTGCCGACGCTGCAACCACCTGCCGCGCGACGGCGGACCTCGCTCCCGACGTACCAGCGCTCAATCCCTTCCGGCCGCACGTCCCGCCGATGCCGGTGGAGGCGTCCGGGCACGTGGCCACGGCCCACCTGGTCACCGAGTAAGCGCACCCCACCCACGGCCGGCACGGCCGTCCCGTGCCACGTCCCTACCCCTCCATGCCTGGAACCGTAAGGAGCTGCGCCGTGCGCGCCCTGCCCGTCCGCACCGACGCCGTACTCGTCCAAGCACTGATCGCCGCCGCGCTGTCCTTCGCCCACCTGCATGATCTGGCGCTGGCCGCCGGACAAGACGGCTGGAAGGCCTGGGCCTACCCGGTCTCCGTCGACCTGCTCTTGGTCGCGGCCTGGCGGCGACTGCGCTCCGGTGAGGCGAAGGCGGCCGGGTGGTGCTGGTTCCTCGTCGCCCTGACCGCCTCGCTCGGTGCCAACGTCGCCACGGCCGGCCTGCTCGACCTGAACGACGTACCGGACTGGCTGCGCATCCTCGTCGCCGGATGGCCTGCGATCGCCTTCCTCGGCGGGACGCTGCTCGCCCACGGAGCAACCGCGGACACTTCGACCGGGGACCGCGAGTCAACCCCGGGACCTATGGCGCCCGAAGCGCCTGCCCCTGCACCCGATTTGCCTGCTGCGGTGCCGGAATCGGCTCCGCCCTCCACGACTCCGGCCCCGCCGGCGCTCGTCACGCTCGCGCGCAAGGTCGCCGACGAACACCGCACCCGGACCGGCTCCCCCATCGACACCTCGACCCTTCGCGCCCGGCTCGGCGTCCCGCTGCCGCTGGCCGAAGCCCTCTCCACCCACCTGACCTGACCCGGAGGACTTTCCCTCGTGCGCCCGTCCACGCTCCGCGCGCTGAAGCGCGTCGCCGAGCTGACCCGACAGAACCGCCTCACCGAAGCCGTGCTCATCGCCGAGCCCGTGATCCTCGCCGCCGACGAGTACGAGGGCGACGAGATCTTGCGCTGGCTGGCCGAGCACGTCACCGACTTCACCGGCGAACACCCGAAGGAGACCCCCTGATGACCACCAACCGCCGCTTCCGCCGCGTCGTCCGCATCGGCCCCGTGCAGGTCGCCACGTACTACGACGGCAGGGGCCGCGAGAAGCACACCGCCGCCTGCACGGCCCCGCGCTGCGGCTTCGCCACGGACTACGACAGCCGCGCCGCCGCCGAACTGGCCGCCCGTACCCACCGCTGCCGCGTCCGCTGAGGGAGATTCCGTGACCGTCTCGCTGCCGCTCGCCTTCGTCCTGGGCGTCATCGCCTGGGCCGCGATCAAGTTCCTCGGCGTCCGGCTCTGGGTCGCCGTCGTGATCGCGCTGTTCGGCTTCTGGCTCTCACACACCTTGCTTGCCCCCGCCATCGAGTCCGGCACCCGCTCCGGGGCCGACGTCGTCAACGGCACCCACGAGTGACAAGGAGATCCGCCGTGTTCCGTCCCAAGCTGCCCGACACCCCGACTCTGCCGACGACCATCGTCGCGTCTCAGCACGTGCAGGCCCCAGTTCCCTCGGCCGGCCGCCCGGTCGCCCCGTACGTGGGCGTCGGTGCCGGCGTGGTCGCCGCGGTGGTCGTCGTCGCGATCGTGCTCACCGCGCTCCTGGCGGCCGTCGCCGTTACGGCCGTGTCCGTGGCTATCGCCGCCGTGGTCCTGCGCTCCCTCGTCAGCGGCGCGCACAAGCGCTGACCGGCCGCCGGGGCGGCAACAAGCCGCCAAGCATCCCGCCGCCCCGGGGCCGTCCCTCCCAAACCGTCACGACAGCCGAAAGGAACTCCCATCATCACCCGGCAGACTCCGCCCCCGCTGGCGGAACTCTCCATGCTGGCCTCGCTGGGCACCCTGCCCGAGCTGGGCCGCCAACTGTCCGGCCTGGGCGGCTGCACCCGCCCCGTACGCCTCGACGGCCATCGCACCGAATACGAGGTGGACCGGACAACCGGCGAGGTCGGCCGCGTCCTGCACCACCTGAACTCCTCGGCCCTGCCCGCCGGTCAGCTCCTCGTCCGCTGCAACAACCGCCGCGCCACCCGGTGTGCGGCCTGCGCCGAGACCTACCGCCGCGACACCTACCACCTGATCACCGCCGGACTCCGCGGCGGCAAGGGCACCCCGGAACGCGTCGCCACACACCCGCGCGTCTTCGCCACTCCTCCAAGGCGCTCACCTTCGCTCAGGCCGAGGCCGTGCTCAAGGGTGCCGAGGGGACCTCGATGTACGCGTACATCGTCGTCGCCCTGCTGACCGGTGCCCGTACCGAGGAGCTGCGGGCGCTTACTTGGGACCACGTCTTCCTCAAGGGCAAGCCGGACGCGGACCCGCCGCAGCCTCCGCACATCGCGGTGTGGCGCTGGTCCGGCGGGGCGGGGACACCAAGACCCGGAAGTCCCGGCGCACGCTCGCTCTGCCGGCGCGCTGCGTCGAAGCCCTCTGGCAGCAGTTCGAGGATCAGGGATGGGATCGGCTGGCGGCCGGCGACAAGTGGGAGGAACACGGGCTGGTCTTCTCCTCGGCCGTGGGCAAGCCACTGGACGCGGCCAACGTCCGCCGTGCCTTCCGCCAGGCGCTCAAGGACGTCGACGGGATCAACGCCGACGAGTGGACGCCACGGGAGCTCCGGCACAGCTTCGTGTCCCTGCTGTCCGACCGCGGCGTACCGCTGGAAGTGATCTCCCGGCTCGTCGGACACTCCGGGACGGCCGTGACCGAGGAGGTCTACCGGAAGCAGATTCGGCCCGTGATCCAGACCGGCGCCGTGGTCATGGACGGGATCTTCGGCGCTGATCCGCAACGGCCGTAGACACGCGGGAACTGGTAGTCACGCAGATAGACACGCAGACGAAACAGGTGAGGCGCCTACTGAATTCAGTAGGCGCCTCACCTGGTGTTTCTCTGTCGGGGTGGCGGGATTTGAACCCACGACCTCTTCGTCCCGAACTATCGGCCGGACGGCCATTGCTGTCCAGAGCGCTGGTCGTGTGGCCTTCGGAGGCCTTTGCCGGTTGGCTGCGGTCATGGTGGTTGCTGTACCCCACTGCTGTACAGCAGCGGTTGATCGCGGTCTGAAGAAGTGGGAGCGGGTAACCGCCCCCGTGCTGGTCCCGCTGTACGCCTTGATGATGTTCCTCATCGTCTATCCGGCGAAGTACTGGTTCCTCACCAAGGTTCGGCAGAAGGCCAAGGAGGGGGAGAACGACTGGGGAACCCGAGGGCAAGCTGAGCCCCATCGAGGACACTGTTCCATCACCGGATCCTGGCTACGCCAAGGCGCTTGATCCGTTCGACGAGTCGACGCTGCAGATTCAGCAGTACCGGGCGTCATCCCCCCTCTCGTCCTGAAGCCCTCCGCCCCGGCCCTCCCCCCAGGCCGGGGCGGAGCTGTGTCCGGCGTTCCTCAGTGAAGACGGTGAACAGAGAGACGACGGCGATGATGAGACAGGCCGCCCTGGACGCTACGCTGCACCCGGGGTGCACCGCCGGCAGACGATGCAGACGGCCGGCAAGACGCCCAGCGCGGCTCTGTGCCAGGCGGTGGGAGACCGCAAGCCGTGCACAGAGCAGGGGGCCTGCTGTGTCGGCGACGCGTGAATCGTGACCCACATCCGACGGGTGAAAAGCGACCCCCGCTGCGTCAGTTGATGTTGATCATTCCCCGGTGTTGGCGGC
>NZ_JBSFNN010000129.1:0-12768 GCF_053587115.1 Streptomyces sp. NPDC003697 | reverse complement strand
TCGCCTCCCCGCCCCTGCCGGGGGGGGGGGGGCCGCGGGGGGGGCGCCCCGCCGGGGCCCGCCGGACGGCTCGCGCACCGACCGCGAGCGGCTGCGCAGCCGCGAGGCCCTGTACGCCGAGCTCCGTTCGGCGTTCACCGACGAGCTGCGGCGCTGTGCCCGCAGCCTCCCGGTCACCATCCGCGTCAAGGAGACGCACGCGGCGCGGCGGGCCGGGCGGGGGGCCTAACGTCGCCGTATGACGGTCGACTGGGAAGAGCTCGGGTGGGAGCGGCTGGCCGACGGGGTCGGCCGCCGCCGGCTGCCGGTGTGGGACTGCACCGTGGGCCTGGTGTGCGCGCAGGGCTCGGCGCTGCTGGTGGACGCCGGGTCGAGCCTCGCGGAGGGCGTCCTGCTGCGCCGGCAGGCGCAACGGCTCGCCGGCTGCCGCGTGCGGTCCCTGGCACTCACCCATCCCCACTTCGACCACGTCTTCGGGGCGGCGGCGTTCGCGGGTGCGCGCGTCTTCGCGGCCGGGGACGCGCGCCCGGTGTTCCAGGCCGGGCGCGCGGAGCTGAGCGCGGACGCGGTGCGCAACGGGCTGGAGGCGGGGGCGGCTGAGGAGGCGGCAGGCGCCCTGGTGGTGCCGCACGAGGCCGTCCGGGAGACGGTGTCCCTGACGATCGGCGGCCGCGACGTCCTGCTGCGCGACGCCGGGCCGGGGCACACCGCGCACGACCTGGCGGTCGTGGTGCCGGGCGAGCCGGCGGTGGTGTTCTGCGGCGACCTGGTCGAGGAGTCCGGCCCACCCCAGGCCGGTCCCGACGCCGTACCCGCGCTCTGGCCCGCGGCCCTGGACCGGCTGCTGGAGCTGGGCGGGCAGGACGCGGTGTACGTCCCCGGGCACGGCGCGGTGGTGGACGCCGCGTTCGTCCGGGCGCAGCGCGACGCACTGGCGGAGCGCTTCGGCGTGTCGCGCTGATCCGACGCGCCGTTCTCCCTATCGTCACTCGAATGCGCCAGTACTCACCGGATCTGACTCCTCCGTGGAAGAGGTCGCAGCCCGTGCCGGAGGTCCCCGCGGACCCCGGCCTGGTGGTGGAGGAGCCGGGCACCGGTTTCTGCGGGGCGGTGGTCCGCTGCGAGGCCGGCGCGGTGACGCTCGAGGACCGCTTCGGCAAGCACCGGGTGTTCCCGCTCCAGCCCTGCGGCTTCCTCCTGGAGGGCCGGGTGGTGACCCTCGTGAAGCCCGCGTCGGGGCCGGCCCGGCCCGCCCGTACGGCATCGGGGTCGGTCGCCGTCCCCGGCGCCCGCGCGCGCGTGGCCCGGGCCGGACGCATCTACGTCGAGGGACGGCACGACGCCGAACTGGTGGAGAAGGTCTGGGGCGACGACCTGCGCGTCGAGGGCGTGGTCGTCGAGTACCTGGAGGGCGTCGACGACCTGCCCGCCGTCGTGGCCGACTTCGATCCGGGCCCGGACGCGCGGCTGGGCGTCCTGGTCGACCACCTGGTGCCGGGCAGCAAGGAGTCGCGCATCGCGGAGTCGGTGACCAGTGAGCACGCCCTGGTGGTGGGCCACCCGTACATCGACATCTGGGAGGCCGTGAAGCCGGCCGCCCTGGGGATCGAGTCCTGGCCCCGCGTCCCCCGCGGGCAGGACTGGAAGACGGGCGTGTGCCGGGCGCTGGGCTGGCCGGAGAACACCGGCGCGGCCTGGCAGCACATCCTGTCCCGGGTGCACTCGTACAAGGACCTCGAGCCGGAGCTGCTGGGCTGCGTGGAGCACCTCATCGACCATGTGACGGCGCCCTGAAGGCCGCCCGGTGGTCCACCCGGTTCCGCCCGGGCGGAACCGGGTGGACCCCGGCCGACGGGGACGAGCCGCCGCCCGGCCCCGCGGGTCGTGCTGCCGCCGCGGAGGTCAGTCCACCAGGTCCCGCACCACCGCGTCCGCCAGCAGCCGGCCCCGCAGGGTGAGCACCGCGCGGCCCTCCTCGTACGGCCGCTCCTGCAGGAGCCCGTCGGACAGGGCGCGCCGGGACGCCGCCAGGCCGTCCGGCCGCAGCAGGTCCAGTGGCACGCCCTCACGCAGCCGCAGCTCCAGCAGGATGCGCTCGACCCGCCGGTCCTCGTCGTCGAGGATCTCGCGGCCGGCGCCCGGGGAGCGGCCCGCGGCCAGGGCGGCGGCGTAGGCGCCCGGGTGCTTGACGTTCCACCAGCGCACGCCGCCGACGTGGCTGTGCGCGCCGGGACCCGCGCCCCACCAGTCGGCGCCGCGCCAGTACAGCTCGTTGTGCAGGCAGCGGCCCGCCTCCGAGGTGGCCCAGTTCGAGACCTCGTACCAGTCGAAGCCCGCCGCGGACAGGGCCTCCTCGGCGATCAGGTAGCGGTCGGCGTGCTCGTCGTCGTCCGTCCCCGGGATCTCGCCCCGGCGGATGCGGCGGGCGAGCTGCGTGCCCTCCTCGACGATCAGGGCGTACGCCGAGACGTGGTCGGGACCCGCGCCCAGGGCCGCGTCCAGTGAGGCGCGCCAGTCGTCGTCGGACTCCCCGGGGGTGCCGTAGATCAGGTCGAGGTTGACGTGCTCGAAGCCGGCCGCCCGGGCCTCGGCCACGCACGCCTCGGGGCGGCCCGGGGTGTGGGTCCGGTCGAGGATCCTCAGCACGTGCTGCCGGGCGCTCTGCATGCCGAACGAGATCCGGTTGAAGCCGCCCTCCCGGAGGGTGGCCAGATAGGCCGGGTCGACGGACTCCGGGTTGGCCTCCGTCGTCACCTCCGCGTCGGCCGCCAGGCCGAACTCGTCGCGGATCGCCCGCAGCATCCGCACCAGGTCGTCCGCGGCCAGCAGCGTGGGCGTGCCGCCGCCGACGAAGACCGTGCGGACCTCGCGCGGGTCGTCACCGAGGACCTTGCGGGCGAGGCGGACCTCGTCGATCAGGGTCGCGGCGTAGTTGTCGCGGGAGGCGAGCACCCCGCCGGTGCCGCGCAGCTCGGTCGCGGTGTAGGTGTTGAAGTCGCAGTAGCCGCAGCGGGTCGCGCAGTACGGGACGTGCAGGTAGAACCCGAGGGGCCGGGTGGAGGCCCCGGCGAGCGCCCGTGCGGGCAGCGCGCCGTCCTCGGGGACGGGCTCGCCGTCGGGAAGTGCGGAAGGCATGTCCTCCATTGTCCAGTACCGGCGGCGGAACCCGTTTCCGCCGCCGGTGCGGGCCGCCGGCCGGCTCGCCGCCGCGACAGTCCGGCGGGAGTCCCCGCGTCGGCTCCGGCCGTGCGGTGGGGGGCGCCGGCTGCCGGCCGCCCCCACCTCCAGTGCCGCGGCGGGCATCGTCCGCCCGTCAGGGAGCGGCGTCCGGTGCCATGCTCTCGGCGTGCCGGCCGGACGCCCTCGTACGGGATGTACTCGGGCTTCCGGCCGGTGCGGCGAGAGGGCGTGGCGACGGGGCGAGCGTTGCCTGTCGCGGCACCGGGTCAGGCCTCGCGCGTGCCCTCGTACATCTCGTCGATCAGGTGCTTGTACTCGCGCTCCACCACGGGCCGCTTCAGCTTCAGGCTCGGGGTGATCTCGCCGTGCTCGACGTCCAGGTCGCGCGGCAGGAGCCGGAACTTCTTGATCGTCTGCCAGCGCTGCAGGCCCTCGTTGAGCTGTCTGACGAAGCCGTCGACCATCTCCACAGTGGCGGGCGCGGCGACCACCTCGGCGTACGACCGGCCCCCCAGACCGTTCTCCTTTGCCCACTCCATGATCGACGGCTCGTCGAGCGCGATGAGCGCGGTGCAGAAGTTCCGGTCGGCACCGTGCACGAGGATGTTCGACACGTACGGGCACACCGCCTTGAACTGACCCTCCACCTCGGCGGGCGCGACGTACTTGCCGCCGGAGGTCTTGATCAGGTCCTTCTTGCGGTCGGTGATGCGCAGGTAGCCGTCCGCCGACAGCTCGCCGATGTCGCCGGTGTGGAACCAGCCGTCCGCCTCCAGCACCTCGGTGGTCTTGTCGGGCAGCCGGTGGTAGCCCTGCATGATGCCCGGGCCGCGCAGCAGGATCTCGCCGTCGTCGGCGATGCGGACCTCGGTGCCGGGCAGCGGCTTGCCCACCGTGCCGGTGCGGTACGCCTCACCGGGGTTGACGAAGGAGGCCGCGGACGACTCGGTCAGGCCGTAGCCCTCCAGGATGTGGATGCCGGCGCCGGAGAAGAAGTAGCCGATCTCCGGGGCGAGGGCGGCGCTGCCCGACACGCAGGCGCGCAGCCGGCCGCCGAAGGCCTCGCGGATCTTGGCGTAGACGAGCGTGTCGGCGACCTTGTGCTTCGCGGCCAGGCCGAACGGCGCGGAGTGGGCGCCGGTGCGGCGGAAGTTGTCCTGGGTGACCCTGCCGTACTCGCGGGCGACCTCGGCGGCCCACTGGAAGATCTTGTACTTGGCGGCGCCACCCGCCCGCGCCTTGGCCGCGACACCGTTGTAGACCTTCTCGAAGATGCGCGGGACGGCGGCCATGTACGTCGGCCGCACGACCGGCAGATTGTCGATGATCTTGTCGACACGGCCGTCGACGGCGGTGACGTGCCCGACCTCGATCTGCCCGGAGGTGAGCACCTTGCCGAAGACGTGCGCGAGCGGCAGCCACAGGTACTGCACGTCGTCGGCGCCGACCAGTCCGGTCGCGGAGATCGCCTTCGCCATGTACGACCAGTTGTCGTGCGGCAGCCGGACGCCCTTGGGGCGGCCCGTGGTGCCGGAGGTGTAGATCAGGGTCGCGAGCTGGTCGCCGGCGATCGCGCCGACCCGCTCCTTGATCAGCTCGGGGTGCGTCTGCAGGTAGGCGGCGCCGCGGCGCTCCAGCTCGGCGAGGGTGAGCACCCAGTCGCCGCTCTCGACTCCGTCCGCGTCGACGACGACCACATGGTGCAGGTCCGGCAGCTCCGCGCGCTTCTCCAGGGCCTTGGCCAGCTGGGCGGCGTTCTCCGCGATGAGCACCCGGCTCTCGGAGTCGGAGAGGATGAACGCCGACTCCTCCGCGTTGGTCTGCGGGTAGATCGTCGTCGTGGCCGCGCCCGCGCACATGATGCCGAGGTCGGCGAGGATCCACTCGACGCGGGTCGAGGAGGCGAGCGCGACACGCTCCTCGGGCTGCACGCCCAGCTCGATCAGCCCGGCCGCGATCGCGTGGACCCGCTCGGCGGTCTGCGCCCAGCTCAGCGACTTCCACTCGTCCGGGCCCTCACCCGAGGCCGGCGGCACGGGGTAGCGGTAGGCCTCGGCGTCCGGTGTGGCCGCCACCCGGTCCAGGAAGAGGGCCGCCACACTCGGCGGACGGTTCTCGATCAGTGTCTGTGTGTCGCTCACGACATCCTCCGGGACCCGCGACAGTGCGGCTGGCTGGCTCATTGCTGCTGGCTCGTGGAACAGGGCTCGTGGGGAGCCGGGCTCGTGGGGAGCCGGGCTCGTGGGGAGCCGGGCTCGTTGGGGCTGGGGTCACACGCGAGCGATTGTTTAACTCACGAGTAACTATCGAGCAGAGATCAGGGTAGAGCCCGACCGGCCGGTTCGTAAGGGGCGGCGGCCTGTCACTTCCTCCACAGGACGACCATACGAACGCGCAGGGGTCCGCCGCACTTTCGTGCGGCGGACCCCTGTTGCACCGGTTTCGTCGGACGGCCGTGCGAGAGGCGCGGTTACTTCTTGCCCTTGCCCGACCCCGCGCTGTCATCGCTGGAGAGGACCGCGATGAAGGCTTCCTGGGGAACTTCCACGGAACCCACCATCTTCATCCGCTTCTTTCCCTCCTTCTGCTTCTCCAGCAGCTTCCGCTTGCGGGAGATGTCACCGCCGTAGCACTTGGCCAGGACGTCCTTGCGGATGGCGCGGATGGTCTCGCGGGCGATCACCCGGGAGCCGATCGCGGCCTGCACCGGGACCTCGAAGTTCTGCCGCGGGATGAGCTCCTTCAGCTTGGCGACCAGCCGTACGCCGTACGCGTAGGCCTGGTCCTTGTGGGTGATCGCCGAGAAGGCGTCCACCTTGTCGCCGTGCAGCAGGATGTCCACCTTGACCAGGCTGGAGGACTGCTCGCCGGTGGGCTCGTAGTCGAGGGAGGCGTAGCCGCGGGTCTTGGACTTCAGCTGGTCGAAGAAGTCGAAGACGATCTCCGCGAGCGGCAGCGTGTAGCGGATCTCCACGCGGTCCTCGGAGAGGTAGTCCATGCCGAGCAGGGCGCCGCGCCGGGTCTGGCACAGCTCCATGATCGCGCCGATGAACTCGGTCGGCGCCAGGATGGTGGCCCGCACGACCGGCTCGAACACCTCGTCGATCTTCCCCTCGGGGAACTCGCTCGGGTTGGTCACGGTCTGCTCGGTGCCGTCCTCCATGATCACGCGGTAGACCACGTTCGGCGCGGTGGCGATCAGGTCGAGCCCGAACTCGCGCTCCAGCCGCTCACGGATGACGTCGAGGTGGAGCAGGCCGAGGAAGCCGACGCGGAAGCCGAAGCCGAGGGCGGCGGAGGTCTCCGGCTCGTACACCAGGGCGGCGTCGTTGAGCTGGAGCTTGTCGAGCGCCTCGCGCAGCTCCGGGTAGTCGGACCCGTCCAGCGGATACAGGCCCGAGAAGACCATGGGCTTGGGATCCTTGTACCCGCCGAGCGCCTGCACGGCGCCCTTGGCCTGGCTGGTGACGGTGTCGCCGACCTTGGACTGGCGGACGTCCTTCACCCCGGTGATGAGGTAACCCACCTCGCCGACGCCGAGACCGTCGGCCGGCAGCATCTCGGGCGAGTTGGTGCCGATCTCCAGCAGCTCGTGCGTGGCGCCGGTGGACATCATCCGGATCCGCTCGCGCTTGTTGAGCTGGCCGTCGACGACACGGACGTAGGTGACCACGCCGCGGTAGGAGTCGTAGACGGAGTCGAAGATCATCGCGCGGGCGGGGGCGTCGGCGACTCCGACCGGGGCCGGGATCTGCTCGACGACCTTGTCGAGGAGCGCCTCGACGCCCAGGCCGGTCTTGGCGGAGACCTTCAGCACGTCGGACGGGTCGCAGCCGATGAGGTTGGCCAGTTCCTCGGCGAACTTCTCCGGTTGGGCGGCCGGCAGGTCGATCTTGTTCAGGACCGGGATGATCGTGAGGTCGTTCTCCATCGCCAGGTAGAGGTTGGCGAGGGTCTGCGCCTCGATGCCCTGGGCGGCGTCCACGAGGAGGACGGTCCCCTCGCAGGCGGCGAGCGACCGCGAGACCTCGTACGTGAAGTCGACGTGACCCGGTGTGTCGATCATGTTGAGGATGTGCGTGTTGCCGGGTTCGTGGGTGGGGGCCCACGGCAGACGCACCGCCTGGGACTTGATCGTGATGCCGCGCTCGCGCTCGATGTCCATGCGGTCGAGGTACTGGGCGCGCATCTGCCGCTGCTCGACCACACCGGTCAGCTGGAGCATCCGGTCGGCGAGCGTGGACTTGCCGTGGTCGATGTGCGCGATGATGCAGAAGTTGCGGATCAGAGCCGGGTCGGTACGGCTCGGTTCGGGCACATGGCTGGGGGTCGCGGGCACGCAGGGTCCTGATTCTTGAGGCGTCCGCATACGTGTGCTTGTGCGTCTGCGGTCTCGGGTCGGATCTATACGTAGTCTCCATGGTCCCATGCCTGGAGAGCGGGGAGCGGTTTGGGCCACTCGTCGGGCCACTGCTAGTCTGGGTGGCTGTGCCTCATGCCCTCTCAGCAGGAGGCACGACGTCAAGAAATCACCGGCGCGTGAGCGGGCCCCAGCGGTCCCGTCCTTGCGTGCCTGAATCTGTAGAGGCTCATTCGTGGCGAACATCAAGTCCCAGATCAAGCGGATCAAGACCAACGAGAAGGCCCGGCTGCGCAACAAGGCCGTCAAGTCCTCCCTGAAGACCGCGATCCGCAAGGCCCGCCAGGCCGCTGCCGCGGGTGACGTCGAGAAGGCCACCGAGCTGCAGCGCGTCGCCGCGCGTCAGCTGGACAAGGCCGTCTCCAAGGGCGTCATCCACAAGAACCAGGCCGCCAACAAGAAGTCGGCCCTGGCCGGCAAGGTGGCGGCTCTCAAGGGCTGAAGTCCTTCCTTGATCTGACCGCCGGAAGGACCCAGGGCGGGCCCTCTCTCATCCGCTCCCGACCGGCACCACGGATCCGCGCGCGGCCTGCGTTCGCCACGCGGGCGCGGATCCAGCAGCTTCACACCGAAGGCCCCGGCGTCCCGCTCTTCCCCAGGGCGGCCGCCGGGGCCTTCGGCATGCGCGGGCACCGGTGCGTGGGCCGCCACACGGCATCCCCGCACATGGCCCGGACGCCTTCCCGCCCAGGTGGCACGGCCCGCGGGCTCCACGCCTGTGTCACGCGCCCGCTTCCGTCACGCGCCCGCTTCAGGCGCGGCCGCGTGAGCGTGCCGCGCGGGCGATGGTGACGACCGCCTTCTCCAGGGCGTACCCGGGGTCGTCACCGCCGCCCTTGACGCCCGCGTCCGCCTCGGCCACGGCGCGCAGCGCGACCGCGACCCCGTCCGGAGTCCAGCCCCGCATCTGCTGCCGCACCCGGTCGATCTTCCACGGCGGCATGCCCAGTTCACGGGCCAGGTCGGCGGGACGCCCCCCGCGCGCGGACGACAGCTTCCCGATCGCCCGCACGCCCTGCGCCAGCGCGCTGGTGATCAGCAACGGCGCCACGCCCGTCGCGAGCGACCAGCGCAGCGCCTCCAGCGCCTCCGCCGCCCGCCCCTCGACGGCCCGGTCGGCGACGGTGAAGCTCGACGCCTCCGCCCGGCCGGTGTAGTAGCGCCCGACGACCGCCTCGTCGATCGTCCCCTCGACGTCGGCGACGAGCTGCGTCACGGCCGACGCCAGCTCCCGCAGGTCGCTGCCGATCGCGTCGACCAGCGCCTGGCAGGCCTCGGGGGTGGCCGCACGGCCCAGCCCGCGGAACTCGGCCCGCACGAAGGCGAGCCGGTCCGCCGGTTTCGTCATCTTCGGGCAGGCCACCTCGCGCGCCCCCGCCTTGCGCGCGGCGTCCAGCAGCCCCTTGCCCTTGGCGCCTCCCGCGTGCAGCAGCACGAGGGTGATCTCCTCGGCGGGCGCGGCGAGATAGGCCTTCACGTCCTTGACCGTGTCGGCCGACAGGTCCTGCGCGTTGCGCACGACCACGACCTTGCGCTCGGCGAAGAGCGACGGACTGGTCAACTCGGCGAGCGTGCCGGGCTGCACCTGGTCCGGAGTCAGGTCCCGCACGTCCGTGTCGGCGTCGGCCGCCCTGGCCGCGGCCACCACGTCCCGCACGGCACGGTCGAGCAGGAGGTCCTCCTGCCCCACGGCAAGCGTCACCGGGGCAAGCGGGTCGTCGTTCGCAGTCTTCCTGGCCATCGCGACAAGCATCCCACGCACCACCGACAACCCGGGCCGCCGCCCGGCGCCGACCGCGCGGCCCTCGGTTCGGGCCCGCGTGCGCCATCGCGGCGGCGATATCCCAGGAGACGGGTCGGCCGGTCCTGCCGGCCTGCCCCGGGCGGAGTGCGGAGACGAGAAAGAGGACCCCGCCCAGGAAGGCGTAGCCGGCCAGGGCGCTCAAGGAGGCGTCGCCCTTGCCCGCCTGGGCCATGAAGGAGGCTCCGGCGAGAGCGGAGACGGCGCCGCCGGCGATCACCGGCCACTGTCCTGCCGTGCCGCGCGGCAGGACGCCGACCATCAGCTGGACGAGCCCCGCGGTGATGGCCCCGCCGCCCCAGACCCGCAGGACGGCCGGGGTGCCCGCGGTGGCGGCCGCGACCAGACCTGCGGCGGCGAGGGTGCTCAGCGCGATAGTCGAGGTTCGCCGCCGCGCCCCGGGATCACGGTTCCTCGCGCCACCCCTCCCACTTCGCGGCGAACGCGTCGAGCTCGGTGGGGTCCAGCCGTCCCTCCTCGTCGTGCAGGAGGACGAGCCACTGCGCGTCCTCCGCGTCGTCCTCACCGGCCAGCGCGTCGCGGACGATCCGCGGCTCCTCGCTGATCTCGAACCGCTCCCCGAGAGCCTCCGCCACCTCTTCGGCGACGTCACGGTCCGGGAGCACCAGCACATGCCTGACATCACTCACCGCGCCATTGTCCGGCACCCCGCGGCGACCCCCCGGCCGGGCTCCCGGCGGGAGGCGCCCGCGGCAGCCGGGGCGGCGCCGTCAGCCAGCGCCGGCCGCCGCCCCGGGCTCCGTACCGCCGGCACCAGTGCGACTGCGGCTCCCGCGGCACGTCGGAGGTGGGACGCGGCGGGCGTCGATCCCCCAGGCGGCGAGATGGGCATCGGTCGGTGCGGCGTTGATGCGCTCAGTCTCCCGCGACGCGCAACCCCCTCCCCTCTCCCGCTACCGCGAGCGCCCCGTCCCGGTCCGTGCGCAGCACCGTCGCGCCCGCCGCCCGCAACGCCGCCACCGTGCTCGGGGCCGGGTGCCCGTAGGAGTTGTCCGCCCCGCAGGAGATCAACGCCACCCGCGGAGCCACCAGGGCCATCAGGTCCGGGTCCTGGTAGGCGGAGCCGTGGTGGGCGACCTTGAGCACGTCCACGTGCGCCAGTTGCCCGGCCGCGGGCGATGTCAACAGCGCGCGCTGGGCCGCTGGTTCGAGGTCGCCGAGGAGCAGCAGGCGCAGTCCGGCAGACCGCACCAGGAGTGTGACGCTGGCGTCGTTCGGACCGTCCGGGCCGGGGGCCGGTGGCGGTGGCGGGCCCAGCACCCGCCAGGACAGCGCTCCCGTGCGTCTCTCCTCCCCGGCGGCCGCGTGGAGGAGGGGGATGCGCCGTGCGGCGGCCTCCTTCCGCACGAACTCGGCCTGCTCCGCGGGCTCCTCGTAGTCCGTCGTCTCGATCACTCCCACCGAGCGCCCCCGCAGCACGCCCGGCAGGCCGGCCACGTGGTCGGCGTGGAAGTGGGTCAGCAGGAGAAGCGGGACGCGCGTCACGCCCAGCGTGCGCAGACAGCGGTCGACGAGGACCGGGTCGGGTCCGGCGTCCACGACCACTCCGGCGCCGTCCCCCGCCGCGAGGACCGTCGCGTCGCCCTGCCCCACGTCGCACATCGCGAACCGCCAGCCCGACGGGGGCCAGCCCGTGACGACCCGGGTCAGCGGCGGTGGCTGCACCACCACGAGCAGGAGCAGCAGCCCGCAGGCGCCGCACAGCCAGGGGTGTCTCGGCAACCGCCGCGCCAGGGCCACGACCGCCACCGTGACCAGGCCCAGCAGCAGCGCTCCCGTCCAGTTGCCCGGCCAGTCCACTCCCCCGCCGGGCAGCGACGCCCCCGTCCGGGCGACGCCGGCGATCCATCCGGCGGGCGGGCTCGCGAACCAGGCGAGCACCCTCGCCGCGGGAAGGGCGAGCGGTGCCGTGGCCAGTGCCGCGAAGCCCAGCACCGTGGCGGGGGCCACCGCGGCCTCCGCGAGCAGGTTGCACGGCACCGCCACCAGGCTGACCCGCGCCGACAGCACCACCACGACCGGTGCGCACAGCGCCTGCGCCGCGGCGGCCGCGCCCAGCGCCTCGGCCAGGCGAGCGGGCACCCGGCGCCGCCGCAGCGCGCTGCTCCAGCGCGGCGCGAGCGTGAGCAGGGCGCCGGTGGCCAGCACGGACAGCAGGAAGCCGTAGCTGCGGGCGAGCCAGGGGTCGTAGAGGACCAGCAGCAGGACGGCCGTCGCCAGCGCGGGGATCAGCGACCTGCGGCGGCCGGTCGCGAGGGCGAGCAGGGCGACGGCACCGCACGCCGCGGCCCGCAGCACGCTCGGGTCGGGTCTGCACACGACGACGAAGCTCAGGGTCAGCAGTCCGCCGGAGAGCGCGGTCGCCCGCAGGGGGATGCCGAGCCGGGGCGCGAGGCCGCGTCGTTCGGCCTGCTGGGCCAGCGCTGACGGCCCGACGAGCAGGGCGAGCAGGATGGTGAGGTTGCTGCCGGAGACGGCCAGGAGGTGCGTCAGGTCCGTTGCCTTGAACGCCTCGTCCAGTTCGGGCGTGATCCGGGAGGTGTCGCCCACGACAAGCCCCGGCAGCAGGGCCCTGGCGTCCGGCGGCAGCCCGTCGGTCGCCTCGCGCAGGCCCGCCCGCAGCCGGCCGGCCAGCCGCTGCGGCGCGGACGGCCCGCCCGTCACCTCGGGTCCGGCACGGTCCCGTACCCGCAGCACCGCCGCGATCCGGTCACCGCCGGCCAGGGGCGGGGTGAGCCGGGCGGTCACACGGAGCCGGGTGGACGGCAGCAGACCGAGCCAGGGGGACGGCCGGGGGCCCTTTCCCGCCGCGGGGGCTGCCGAGTCTCCCCCCGCGGGGGACGCGGCACCGGCGGGCTTCCGCCGGCCGGCGTCGACGAGCAGCAGCACCGGCGTCCGGGTCGTCACGGCCACCGCCCCGCCCTCCGGCTCGACCCGCCGCACCTCCGCGTCGATCAGTACGGCGGCCGGTGCCATGTGGTCGCCGCTGACCCGTGGCCGGCTGAGCCGCGGATCGGAGGTCAGCTCCACCTCGGCGGTCACCGTGGCGAACTGCCGCGCCAGGCCGGGCACGGGCCCGCGCCGCAGGTCGGCCCCGTGCAGTCCGGCGGAGACGGCCGCGGCGGCCACGGCGAGCAGCACGGCGGCGGTGGAGGTCCGCGCCCAGGCGTGTCCCGCCCGGCTGTGCGGGCGAGTTTCCGCCGCACGCGGGTCCGGCGGAGTGGTCGGTGGCGCCGGGGGTGCGGCCGTGGGGGTCCTGACGAGCACCCCGGTCAGGCCGGCCCGCTGAGCCGCCAGGACGTCCGACTCGATGTCGTCCCCGACCATCAGTGCCTCCTCGGCCCGG
>NZ_JBSFNN010000128.1:0-12829 GCF_053587115.1 Streptomyces sp. NPDC003697 | reverse complement strand
GGCCGTTCCCGAGCGGCGTCCGCCCGGCCCCCGGACCGCCCGCCGTCCCCGAGCGGACCGTCGGCCGACCGCCGGGGGAGCGGGCCGGGCGTCCGTTCAGCGTCCAGGCCCCCGGGTGAGCGGCCCCCCGCCACTTCGCACCGCGGCCGCACAGCGCGACCGCTTGCGGGGCCCTCAGTCCACCTCGGCGACCGCCTGCGCGAACTGCGCCTTGTACAGCCGCGCGTAGGCCCCGTCCGCCGTCAGCAGCTCGTCGTGCGAGCCCTGTTCGACGATGGATCCGTTCTCCATGACGAGGATCGTGTCCGCGTCCCGGATCGTCGACAGCCGGTGCGCGATGACGAACGACGTCCTGCCGTGCTGCAGTTTCGCCATCGCCTTCTGGATCAGCACCTCGGTACGGGTGTCCACCGAACTCGTCGCCTCGTCGAGGACGAGGATCACCGGGTCGGACAGGAACGCCCGCGCGATGGTGATGAGCTGCTTCTCGCCGGCGCTGACCCCCGAGCCCTCGTCGTCGATCACGGTGTCGTAGCCGTCGGGCAGCGTGCGGACGAACCGGTCGGCGTGCGCGGCCCGCGCCGCCTCCTCGATCTCCTCGCGACCGACCTCCCGCGAGGCGCCGTAGGCGATGTTGTCCGCGATCGTCCCGCCGAACAGCCAGGTGTCCTGCAGCACCATGCCGATGGCGGAACGCAGCTCGTCCCGCGACATCCGCGCGACGTCGACGCCGTCGAGCGTGATCCGCCCGCCGGTGACCTCGTAGAACCGCATCAGCAGGTTGACCAGCGTGGTCTTGCCCGCACCGGTCGGTCCCACGATGGCGACCGTCTGGCCGGGCTCCACCTTCAGCGACAGGTCCTCGATGAGCGGCTTGTCGGGCTCGTAGCGGAAGCAGACGTTCTCCAGCGCCACACGTCCGCGCAGCTCCGCCGGCCGCTCGCCCGGCACCGGATCGGCCTCCTGCTCCTCCGCGTCCAGCAGTTCGAAGATCCGCTCGGCCGACGCGACACCCGACTGCACCAGGTTCGCCATCGAGGCCACCTGCGTCAGCGGCATCGAGAACTGCCGCGAGTACTGGATGAAGGCCTGCACGTCACCGATGGACAATGCGCCCGAGGCGACGCGCAGGCCGCCGACGACGGCGACGAGCACGTAGTTCAGGTTGGAGACGAACATCATCAGCGGCTGCATGACGCCGCTGTTGAACTGCGCCCTGAACCCGGCCTCGTACAGCGCCTCGTTCTGCTCGGCGAACTGCCGCGCCGACTCCTCCTGCCGCCCGAACACCTTCACCAGCGCGTGGCCGGTGTACATCTCCTCGATGTGGGCGTTCAGGGTGCCGGTGGAGCGCCACTGCTGCACGAAGTGCGGCTGCGACCGCTTGCCGACACGTGTGGCGACGACGAACGACAGCGGCACCGTCACCAGCGCCACCAGTGCCAGGATCCAGGACACCCAGAACATCATCGCCAGCACGCCGATGACGGTCAGCACCGAGTTGATCAGCTGGCCCATCGACTGCTGGAGCGTCTGCCCGATGTTGTCGATGTCGTTGGTGGCCCGGCTGAGCACCTCGCCGCGCTGACGCTTGTCGAAGTACGACAGCGGCAGCCGCGACAGCTTCGTCTGCACGTCCTCGCGCATCCGGAACATGGTCCGGTTGACGGTCCGGTTCACCAGCCGGGTCGCCACCGCCATCAGCAGTCCGGCGGCCAGGAAGGTGCCCAGCGCGAGCAGCAGGACGTTCCCGACGGCGCCGAAGTCGATGCCGCGGCCCGGGGTGAAGTCCGTGCTCTTCAGCATGTCGGCGATCTCGCCCTGGCCCCGCTCGTGCATGGACCGCAGGACCTGGTCCTTGGTGAGCCCGGCCGGCGTCTGCCGTCCGATGATCCCGCCGAACACCAGGTCGGTGGCCCGGCCGAGGATCCTGGGACCGATCACGGACAGCCCCACGCTGAACACCACGCAGACCAGCAGCACGCCCACGGTGAGCCGCTCGGGCCGGAACCGCGCGACCAGCCGTTTGCCCGAGCCCTTGAAGTCCATCGAGCGGCTGTCGGGGCCGGCCCCGCCCATCATCCGCCCCATCGGCCCCGCCATCAGGCAGCCTCCGCTTCCGTCAGCTGGGAGAGCACGATCTCCCGGTAGGTGTCGTTGTCCGCCATGAGGTCGCGGTGGCGCCCGGTGCCGACGACCCGTCCCCCGTCGAGGACGACGATCCGGTCGGCCTCCCGGATGGTCGCCACACGCTGGGCGACGATCACGACGGTCGCCTCGGCGGTCTCCGCCGCGAGCGCCGCCCTGAGCGCCGCGTCGGTGGCGTAGTCGAGCGCGGAGAAGGAGTCGTCGAACAGGTAGATCTCCGGGCGCTGCACCAGGGTGCGGGCGATGGCCAGGCGCTGGCGCTGACCGCCGGAGACGTTGGTGCCGCCCTGCGCGATCGGCGCGTCGAGCCCGCCCTCGAGCTGTGAGACGAAGTCCCTGGCCTGCGCCACCTCCAGCGCGTGCCACAGCTCCTCGTCGGTGGCGTCCGGGTTGCCGTAGCGCAGGTTGGTCGCCACCGTGCCCGCGAACAGGTACGGCTTCTGCGGCACCAGGCCGACGGTCCTCGCCAGCAGTCCGGGCTCGACGGTCCGCACGTCCACCCCGTCCACGAGGACCTCGCCCTCGGTGGCGTCGAACAGGCGGGGCACCAGCCCCAGCAGGGTGGACTTGCCGCTGCCGGTCGAGCCGATCACGGCCGTCGTCTCGCCGGGCCGGGCGACCAGGTCGATCTGCTTGAGCACCGCCTCCTCGGCACCCGGATAGCGGAAGCCCGCGCCCCGGATCTCCAGATGACCGTGGCGGCGCAGTTCCGTGACGGGCGCGAGCGGCGGTACGACGCTCGACTCGGTGGCGAGGACGTCCTGGATGCGCTCGGCGCACACCTCCGCGCGCGGCACCATCATGAACATGAAGGTGGCCATCATCACGGACATGACGATCTGCATCAGGTAGGCGAGGAACGCGGTCAGGTCACCGATCTGCATCCCGCCGCTGTCGATGCGGTGAGCGCCGAACCAGACCACCGCGATGGACGACAGGTTCACGACCGTCATCACGATCGGGAACATCAGCGCGAGCAGCCGCCCGGTGGCCAGCTGCATGTCGGTCAGATCGGTGTTGGCCCCGCGGAAGCGGTCCTGCTCGTACGCGTCGCGCACGAAGGCGCGGATGACGCGGTTGCCGGTGATCTGCTCGCGCAGCACCCGGTTCACCGTGTCCAGGCGGGCCTGCATGGCGCGGAACAGCGGGCGCAGCCGGCGCACGATCAGCGTGACGCTGACGCCGAGCACCGGGACGACGGCGACCAGGACTGCCGACAGGGGCACGTCAAGGCCGAGGGCCAGCACGATGCCGCCCACGCACATGATGGGCGCGGACACCATCAGGGTGAACGTCATCAGGGCCAGCATCTGGACCTGCTGGACGTCGTTCGTCGTGCGGGTGATCAGGGAGGGCGCGCCGAAGTGGCCGACCTCGCGGGCGGAGAAGGACTGCACGCGGTCGAACACGGCGGCCCGGACGTCCCGGCCGAGCGCCGACGCGGTCCGGGCGCCGTAGTACACGGCGCCGATGTTGCACACCACCTGCACCAGCGAGATGCCGATCATCAGGGCGCCGAACGCCAGGATGTAACCGGTGTCCCCCTTCACGACGCCGTTGTCGATGATGTCGGCGTTCAGAGTGGGCAGGTAGAGGGTGGCGCAGGTCTGCAGGAGCTGCAGCAGCACCAGGAGGGCGATGGGTCTCTGGTAGGGCCTGAGATAGGTCCCCAGAAGTCGTATGAGCACGCTACGTCTCTCGGAGTCGTCGGTGGGGTTGGTCGGTGTCCCCTGGCCCCTATCGTCGAACACGCCACCCGTGTTACCTCAACCGATTAATCGGCACGGGCAACGGCCGAGTGGCCCCAGGCCGTTGGCCCCGGCGGCACGGCAGCGCGCGGCACACCGCCGCACACGGGCGGCGCCCCACCCGTCGAACCACCCGAGCGGGTGACCGCCCGGCGCCCCGACCGCGCCGGAGCGGACGCCCGTCACTCCCGGCGTCCGGCACTTCCGGAGCCCGTCACCTCCTGGCGCCCGTCACCCCTTGGCGGCCGTCACCGCTCGGGGCCGGCCTGCGGGCCGGACGACCGGCGGGTCGAGCGCCCGGCGCCCACCCCGGCTGCCGCCGGGCGGTGACGCGACAGGTCCCGTGCGGCGGTCCGTGCGCGGCCGTCGGGGACGCGCGTCGTGTCGCCGCCCCGGCCGGACAGTCGTCAGGCGTGGAACGCGCCGGGGTGCGTCTGCTCGCGTACCGACACGTACTGCTGGCGCACCGCCTGGCCCACGGCCAGTTCCTCGCCGGGCTCCAGGACCTGGGCGACCGCGCCCTGCCAGACCGGCGGGGTGCGGGGGTCGAGGGTGCCCTGGGAGGCACCGAGCGCCCAGGCGGCCTGGCGGGCGGCGCCGATCGCCGCGTAGTCCGCCGGCTGCGGCACCACGACCTGCGTCCCGAACAGCGCGGGCGCCGCCGCCTGCACGGCGGGCAGCTCGGCGGCCGGCCCGAGCAGGAAGATCCGCCGCACCTCCACGCCCCTGCCCCGCAGCACGTCCAGCGCGTCCGCGAGCCCGCACAGCATGCCCTCGAAGGCGGCCCGCGCCAGATGCTCCGGCTTCATCGACTCGCGCCTGAGGCCCGCCAGGGTGCCCGCGGTGTGCGGCAGGTTCGGCGTGCGCTCGCCCTCCAGGTAGGGCAGGAGGACGAGGCCGTGGGAGCCCGGCGTCGACTTCATCGCCAGGTCGGACAGGCTCTCCAGATCCGGCAGCCCCAGCAGCTCGGCGGTGCCGCGCAGCGCGCGAACGGCGTTCAGCGTGGTGACGACCGGCAGGTGCATACCGGTGGCGTCGGCCAGGGAGGTGATCATCCCGCTCTGGTCGACGAGCGCCTCGGGATGGACGGCCATCACGGACCCGGAGGCGCCCAGGGAGACCACCGCGTCGCCCAGCCCGATGCCCAGTCCGAAGGCCGCCGCCATGGTCTCGCCGGTTCCGGCGGAGATCAGCAGGCCCTCCGGGGTCGTACCGGCCGCCTCGGCGGGCCCGATCACCTCGGGCAGGGCCACCTGGTGACCGAGCGCCAGCTCGACCAGGTCCGGCCGGTAGCCGCCGGTGGCGGCCGACCAGTACCCGGTCCCCGAGGCGCCACCGCGGTCGGTCGTCCTGCGCACGGGCCGTCCGAGCAGCTGCCAGACCAGCCAGTCGTGCGCCTGCATCAGCAGGGCGGTGCGCCGGGCCGCGTCGGGCTCGTTCCTGGCGAGCCAGCGCAGCTTGGTCACCGGCTGCGCGGCCTGCGGCACGGTGCCCACCGCCTGCGCCCACGCCTCGCGGCCGCCGAGCGCGTCGATCAGATCGGCCGCCGCGACCTGCGCCCGCCGGTCGCCGCCGACCATCGCGGGCCGCACGGTGCTGCCCTGGGCGTCGATCGGGATCAGCGCGTTCTGCTGGGCGGAGACGCCGATCGCCTGCACGCCCTCGAGGAGCCCGCCTCCGGCGGCCTCCCCGAGCGAGAGCAGCCAGGCCTGCGGGTCGACGTCGGCCGGCCTGCCCCCGCCCTCGGGGCCCTCCACCGGATGCGGGGCATATCCCTGCCTGAGCACGGCGCCCGTGTCCGAGTCACAGACGACGATACGAGTGAAATCGGGCGAACTGTCCAACCCGGCGACTATCCCCATGTCCGAAATTCTGCCGCACCGCGAGGGGTGGCCGTACCGGGTGGCCGCCGCCGGGTCCGGTGGGACGGGAGTGCGGGGCGGGGGCGGGGGTGGCGAACGTTACGTGGCGCTGGTGCCCCAGTCGTCTCCGCCGGAGCCGGTGCCGCTGCGGTCGCGCAGGGAGCGCACCCGCTGGGCCACCGTTTCGGGCACGTGCTCGCCGACCTTCTCACTGACCGCGTGATAGGCCTTGCCCGCGAACTGGCGGCCCTGTTGCGCCGCCGTCTCCGCGGTGTTGCGCACCGCGGGGTTCTGCGAGAACTGGCGAGCCGACTTCTTCAGCTGCTCGTAACGCTCACGCCCGGCCTTCGTACCCAGCACGTAACCCAGAGCGAGCCCAGCGACGAACGTGAGCCGGTAACGCATGGCGGCCACCCTTTCCTTGCGTCGAGGTCGGAGTCGGAGGGAACCGATTGGCGAAGCACCCCCCTGCTTGCGCTAATGTATGTGTCGCAGCGAGCGCGCGCCCCCTGGCGATTACCCAGGTGGACACGTTCGATGCAACGAGGCATTCCTCCGTAGCTCAATTGGCAGAGCAGCCGGCTGTTAACCGGCAGGTTACTGGTTCGAGTCCAGTCGGGGGAGCTCGGTCCTCCGTAGCTCAATTGGCAGAGCAGCCGGCTGTTAACCGGCAGGTTACTGGTTCGAGTCCAGTCGGGGGAGCACGCTGAACGAGGACCCTCCGGGGTCCTTTTTCATGCCCGCGGCCGACCTGCGGGAACCGTGGTGCGCGCGGTGGGGTCCTCAAGGTCGTCGAAGGCCGACCATCCGAGGCAGGAGATCGTATGAGCGGCTATGCTGCGGCAGACGGCGCGCACACTTGTACGCGACGCGCCGCGACGGGGCGGTAGCTCAGCCGGTTAGAGCAGCGGACTCATAATCCGTCGGCCGTGGGTTCGAGTCCCACCCGCCCCACCACGCGCTGCACGCGCAGAAGCGTTTTTACCTGCAGCAACGTAGAAGGAGGGCCGCCACGCTCGGCGTGGCGGCCCTCCTTCACTCGCTCAGAGCAAGACCCAGCGGACACGTAGTGGACGCGGGGACGGTGCAGTGGACAGAGGAACCTTCAAGCAAGCGGTCTTCCGGCCTCTGCTTGGCACCCGGCAGGCGGCCCGTGCAGCTGCGGGCGGCAGACCCGTCGGCAGCGCCCAGCCCGCAAGGCTCGGGGCTTCGGAGCGGGCTATCGTGAAGCGCGTGAGTGATAAGTCCGACCGCTGCTCCTGCGGATACCGGTCGTTGAAGTTCTCCACTCCAACCAGCTCAAGATCGTTCGCGGTGCAGTGATCACGTATCCACTTCACGGCCGCGTTGGCTGCGTCGTCCTGGCCGCGGAGCCCAGGCGGTGCCCGGCACGGTTCCCCAGTGGCCGGACGGGCGCTTCTTCACGTGTTCGGCGGTCAGCGGCTGGCTGCGCAGCACGTTGTCCTGCAGGTGGAGTTGGCACACCGAGGAGTAACAGATGGCTCTCCACAGTGCGTCGGCCAGAACGGCGTTGGCCCCCCCTCACGCGCCGACCAGGGTCTCGTCAGCGAAGGTGAAGCACCGAAGAGGCCGACAGCATTCCCACGCCGCAGGTCGCAGCAGCACTGAGGTGAGGAAGCCAAGGCGGGCTTCGACGCAACCTGGACCCGGAAGGCGAGCGGAGCATCAGCGCCCACATCCATCAGGCCACCAGCCACGAATTCGTGTTCATCACCCACTACCCCGTGGGCATCCGGCCCTTCTGCCACATGCGGCCGATCGACGACCCGAGTATGGAGGGAGTGGGGCGCTGGGTTCCGGCTCGTCCCGAAGATCTGGCTGTCATGTTCGCTGCGGCCGACTTCCCGTCGACATACTCGATGGTGGCCGCCGTGTCCTCGTCGACCGCGTGGGCGACGCCAGCACCTGCGCGAGGTTCACGGCATCGAGGCGGTGCAGCCACGCGGCCAGGGGCGAAACGTCGGATGTCCCTGATCAGGGCACCTTGCTCCGCGGAACGTGCAGGCTTTTGGTGGCCGATGGCGGATGCGGGCGCGAGCGGGTCGCCGCGGCACACGTCAGGACACGACGCACAGCATGTTGGTGACGTACGTTGGTTATGTACATCGTGTCCTCTCACTGGCGGGGTGGCCGTATGTCCGTGACCCAGATCGATCTCGATGACGAGGCGCTGGCGGAGGCTATGCGCCTGATGGGCGCGTCCACGAAGAAGGAGACGGTCAATGCTGCCCTGCGGGACTACGTAGCCCGGATCAGACGACTGGAGGCGGCGGAGAAGCTGGCCGCACGCGGTGAGCGAGGCGAGTTCGACGCCGCAGCGGCCGCGCACGAGGCCCGTAAGCGTGCCCGTCGGGCAGCCTTCGAGTGATCACCTATCTTCTCGACACCTCGGCCCTGTGGCACCTCTTCCGCACCCCAGGGGCCCTGCGCCCCTGGGAGGGGCATGTCGCCGCCGGCGTGTTCCACATCTGCGAGCCCACCCGCACCGAGTTCTTGTACTCGGCCACAGGGCCAGTGCACCGGGATGAACTCGCCGAGGAGTTGGACGCGTTGTGCGGGCTCTCTCCGGTGCCGAAGAACGCCTGGCGCTGGGTGGACACCGCCCAGTACAAGCTCACCCAGCGCGGTCAGCATCGCTCTGCGGGTGCCGTCGACCTTCTGGTCTGCGCGACAGCGGTCCACCACGGCCACACCGTGCTCCACGTGGACAACGAGTTCGCCGCTGTGGCCGCGGTGCTCAAGGAAGTGGAACAGCGGGACGCCCGGGCCTGATCACGCCCGGTAACTCAGTGTGAGGATTGGGCCCAGGATCGGCAATCTGCGCGCGGACCCGGACACCTCGCGCGTCACGGCGGTGGAGGATTTCTACCGCAAGCAGGACTCCATGGTCGACGTCAAGGAGATGACCCCGGAGGAGAAGGCCGAGCGCAGCCGGGCCCAGGCCAAGATCAAGAGCGACCCGCTCGACCGGCCATCGGTCAGCATGGCTTGCGTGGCGCTGCCGTGATCACTCGAAGACGGGGGTGAAGGCAACGTTCAGGCGGGTGAGCCCGCGGAAGTTGAGGCTGCGCTGCCACTGAGGCGGAATGCCGTCGAGCCTCAGGTCGGGAAGCCGGGTGAGGAGTGCTTCCAGGACGACAGCGCCCTCCAGCCGGGCCAGCGCCGCGCCGAGGCAGAAGTGCGGCCCGTGTCCGAAGGCGACGTGCCGCCCGCCAGGCCGTTGGAAGTCCAGCACGTCCGGATCGGGGAAAGCGGCCGGATCCCGGTTGGCGGCACCACACACCAGGAGCACCACCTGCCCGGCGGCGATGGAGCGACCCGCCAGGTCCAGGTCGTGCCGCGCCCGGCGCAGCATCAGCTGCACCGGGCTGTCGTAGCGCAGGAGTTCCTCGACCGCGGCGGGGATCAGGTCGGTCCGCCGACGCAGTCGGTCGGCTTCCTGGGGGTGGCGCAGCAGGGCGAGAGCGGCGTTGCCGATGAAGTGGGTGGTGGTCTCATGGCCGGCGATCAGAAGCAGGGCGCAATTGGCGAGGAGTTCGTCGAAGTCCTGGTCGGTACTCTCGACCCGCGTGGTCAACAGTGCGCGCAGGGTGTGGGGTGCGGGCGGGGAGTCCTGGCAGGTGAGGAGTTCCCGGAGGTAGGCGAGCATGCGTGCCATGCTCTGCGAGGCGGCACGGCTGTCATCGGCGTCGAGCCTGGAACTACCGATGGCCGCGGCGATCGGGTCGGACCAGGAGGACAAGGCGGGTCGGTCCTGTTCCGGCACACCGAGGAGGTCGCAGATGATGGTCAGGGGCAGGGGGCGGGCCAGGTCCGCGACGACGTCCAACCGCCCGGTCGGCGCCGCACGGGTGATGATCTGCTCGACAGCCCCGGAGATCCGGTCGCGGAGCGTCGCTACTGCCCGAGGGGTGAAGGCTCTGCTGAGCAGGGCACGCAGCCGGGAGTGGTCAGGGGCGTCGCTGTAGAGCATCTGCCGACTCAGGACCCGGGCCAGCGGCCGTAGTTCCTCGGAGACGGCCTCGATGTCGGGATAGCGCACCGAGGAGAACCGCGGGTCGCCGGCGGCGCTGCTGACCACTGCATGGCTGGTCGCGATCCAGGCATCCAGGCGGGGGTCCCAGAAGAGGTCGTCGGCGCTCCGTAGCTCCTTGTAGAAGTCATAGAGGCGCTCTTGGGTCCGGGGCCTCAGGACGGACAGCAGGGACGCGGGCGAAGCGTGGGTGTGCATCGGCCCAGGCTAGTGCCGTAGCGGAATGTATCTGTCGGATTGTAACTTTCCGTCCATACCCCGTGCCACCGTGATATGGGACATCGCTGACCGGCTGTCATCGACCGTGGGCCGCCGGTCCCATCCTGGTGCTGGTGTTCGCACCGGGGAGCTGTCCGAAGTTGGCGGGCTCGGGCACGGCCGACTCCGGCACGAGCGGGGCCCCGGCCTGGTGGCGGACGGGTGTGGCGGGAGTCGTTCCGCTGCGCCCACCTTGGAGCGCCCTTGCCGGGGTGTCAGGTGCCCTTCACCGGCCGGTGCGATGTGCGGGCCGCGCCGTGGGCGCGTTGCGCCGGACGGGCAATGACGCGGCGGTCAGGAGTCCGGCGGTCGGGGCCGCTCGGCAAGTTGCGAGACCCATAGGGGTGAATACCGTGGATAGGAGTCGTTCGTGACCTTCGATCGTGAAGGGGGTAGGTCATGCGCATGGGCTACGGGAAGCGGTCCGTCGTGCTGGGCTCGATCCTCGTCCTCGGTCTCGCTCCGCTCGGCATCGGACAGGCCGTGGCGGCCACGCCGAGTGAGACGCACGTGAGCGTGCCCCCCGCCGTACCAGGACAGGACGGCTACCGGATGGGCTTCAGAGACGGTTTCCGGGAGGGCTTCGGCGACGCCCGGAAGGACTGCGACACGAGGCGCACGAGCGAGAGTCGGCAGAACCGGCAGGGCGAGCGGCTCTATGTGCGGGGCTACGCCGACGGCTACACGGCCGGCTTCTTCCTTGCCGAGGCGCGGTACTGCGACTGAGCCTGCGGGTGTGCCAGCACAGGGCTCCCGGTCCGTCGCCGGGAGCCCTTCCGCGTCCGCCTGGCGCAGCGGCCCCGCCCGGCGGGGGAGCGCGGCAGGGCGGCCGGTGCGGGCAGCGGCCCGCACCGGCCGCCCTGCCGTGACGTCGTCACGACCGGTCGGTGGCGTCGCCGGTCGTCTCGGTCTCGTCGTCGCGGTCACCCTCGGCCTGGGAGGGGGTGATGTCCTCCACGGGCTGCTCCTCGGAGGTGTCGGCGTCGTCTCGGTCGCCCTCGGCCTGTGACGGGGTGTGGTGGCTCATCGTCGTGCTCCTGTGCTGGTCGTGCGGACGGTGCGGTCACTCGGCGGGGCCCACCGCCGTCCGCTCGCTGCGCCCCGACGGCGGGTCCGTCGGCCGCCGTCCGGGTACCCCGGAGCGCGCGGCGACACCATCGCTCCAGCGGCCGGGCGCCGCGCCGGCGCCGCGGCGGGAGCGCGACGCCCGGTGCGGACCGCCTCACGGACGGCGCCGGTCGACCGGCGGGTCGTGTCGGGTGTCCGGGCGGGTCGTGTCGGGCCGCGGCGGGTGTCCGGGCGGCCGGCGCCGGGCGTGCGGCCGGGCCGTGGGGCAGGGGCAGGGGCAGCGCAGGCCGGGGGCCACGCCGCTAGCAGGTTCAGGACCAGCGCAGGCCGGGTCACGCCGCCAGCGGGTTCAGGACCAGCGGTTCGATCTCGCCCTCCAGCATCGCGCCCAGCCCCTGCACGGCGCACACGTCGGGCCGCTCCGCGATGTGCACCGGCACGCCGGTCGCCTCCCGCAGCATCTCGTCCAGGCCGGGCAGCAGGGCCGAGCCGCCCACCATCACGATCCCGCGTTCGGCGACGTCGGCCACCAGGTCGGGCGGGCAGTGCCGCAGCACCTTGCAGATGCCGTCGAGGACGGCGGTGAGCGGCGTCTGGATGGCGTCCCGCACCGCGGCGGTGTCGATCTGCACGGAGCGGGCGCGACCCGTGGCCACGTCCCGGCCGTGGATCTCCGTCGACGCCGGTCCGTACGGGGTCAGCCCGTTGCCGGACAGGGCCACCTGCAACGGCCGCACGGACTGGCTGGGCAGCATCAGCGCGTGCGCCTGCCGCAGGTGCTGCACGATCGCGTGGTCGACGGCCTCGCCGCCGACGGGGATGCGCTGCGCGGTGACGATCGAGCCGAGGGAGAGCACGGCCACCTGGGTGGCGGCGGCGCCGCAGACCATGATCATGCTCGCCTCGGCCCGCTCGACGGGCATGCCGCAGCCCACGGCCGCGGCGATGAGGGTGTCGACCAGCTCCACCCGGCGGGCGCCGAGACCGACCAGCGTCTCGATGGTGGCCCGCTGGGCCAGCGGATCGGCGTCGTGCGGGGTGCAGGCGGCGGCGCGCAGCCAGGGCTTGCGGCGCAGCGAGCGGCGCATCCTGTCGTCGAGCAGGTGCCGCAGCATGCGCTGGGCCATGTCGATGTCGACGACGGTGCCGCCGGTGACGGGACGGACGACGCGGATGTAGTCGGGGGTCCGGCCGGTCATCCGCTCCGCGAACTCACCGACGGCGATGAGGGCGCTGCTGCGGGTGTTCACGGCCACCACCGACGGCTGGTCCACGACCAGCCCGGCACCCTTGATGTAGACACGGGTCCGGGCCGCTCCCAGATCGACGGCGAAATGGCAGCGGCGCAACTGCTCCAGACTGGCGGTCATGACTGATCCTCCCGAGAGCACGGACCGTGCGGCCGCCGCCGGTTCGGCGGCCTTACTCGCATCGTGCGCGGGACCGGAAGGGTGCCGCCTTCTGGGGTGGGCCGGGCGGGGTGCCGCCGAACGGGCGTAGTCGGCCGTGTCCGGGGCCGTCAGCGGCATGGGAGGGCGCGCGGCTTCGGTATGTTCCGCCCCTTCACGTCCCCCACCCGAGCCCCGTGCGCCTGGCGGGCCACGCCGCAGAACCCCAACCTCACGCTCGGCGTGCCGGTCGTGGAGTCCCTGGCCCGTGCGACGGACACCCCGCTGGACTGCCACCTGATG